>NZ_CEYLVT010000028.1:0-30321 GCF_982860115.1 Moorena sp. | reverse complement strand
CCACCGATGCTAGTTCTGGGGCTGGGGGATTCTCCGGGTAGCTCAAATTCTACATCCCCTCTCGAACCCCCACCGATGCTAGTTCTGGGGCTGGGGGATTCTCCGGGTAGCTCAAATTCTACATTTCCTCGCACCCCTCCACCGACACTGGTTTTGGGAACTTCCTCATCTGAGGGGAAATCAAATTCCAGACTGATGCGATAATCTCGGGGTAGAATTTCCCCTTCTTTAACCGATGGACTTGCCTGGAGTGCGCTTGATGCCAAGATCAATGCTCCAGTTACTGTTGCTGATAAGAGAGTTTTACAAATAAACTTATTCATGTTATAATTAACCTCTTAGTAAACTATTAGTTAGTCGGCTATAACCAATTACCTACTAATACAAAGGATGCCCAAAAATAGGGATGTTCATATAATGGATCTTGACGCAATTTCAGTTGTGCTTGTTGCAGAGCTTCAGCCTTAGTCATCGATGGCTTAGTCTGAATCAGGCCCTGATAAAACTCTTTCATTAAGTTAGTGGTTGATTCGTCGCTGACTGACCAGAGACTACCTAAAGTGCTGTGAGCTCCTGAACGCAACGCAAATCCTGCTAATCCTAGGGTGGCACGATTATCCCCGGCTGCAGTTTGACAGGCACTCATTACCAGTAATTCTATAGGTTCTAGAATTCCTAATCGTCTTTTTTGAAAGAGTAAATCGAAATCTTTAATCCCAATTCGGTCATTCCAGGTGAGTAGGAATGTTTCCTTTGGGTTAGAACTGAATTGACCATGAGTAGCTAGGTGAACAATTGGAAAGGGGGTGCTATCAATTGCGGTTTGGAAGGTAGTACGGGTAAATTCCTGATTGAGTAAAACGTCTGTAGTAACTTTATCGGTAATTTCTTGGACTTCTCCAGCCACACCAGGTAAACCAGTATAGCCTTGGCGAGCTTCGGTCAACCCAGCCACTAAGACGTTGAGTTGAACTCTCTGAAGTCTTTGAGGAAAAAGTTGTAACCCAGGAGAGATAGCAATACTATAGTTTTCGACCAGATACTGTTTACCATCGTAGAGAGCTGCCATGGGCAAATTGCGCAAGAACCCATCTGGCACGAATACCAAGGTTTTAATGTTACTGTTTGCCAGTTCTGCTTCTGCTGGTCGGATCAGCCAGTCATATATTTGCTCAGACAGTCGCAACCGCTCATTACTAGGATAACCAGGAGACATAGATGAGTAAACTTGTCTTAGTCTAGCTTTGACTTTGTCCTCTGGTAGAAGAGTAGTGTAGTGGGTGAGAGGTTGATTGGGGACCGAAAGGATGACTTCTATGCGATCGCTTAAAATAATTGGATAAATTACAGCAGCCTCGACATCAATTTCATCAATGACAATTGGCTCAGTGTCTAAACAAGCATCTCGAAAATAGTTATCTAACTCTGCCAGTTGCAACGCTTCAATCACTTCACGAGCTTTTTTGAGGTTAGACTGGCTAACCGCTCCTTTCTTGATCCCAGCTTGAGAGGGAGTTAATAACAGGCTGACTAAATCTCGATAAATCGGTTCGATACTTTCTTGGAATTGAAATTGCACATCAGGATTAATGGCAACTAAGTCACTCCGTAGGGATTGAAGGTTGTTGTAGGCAGTTTCATAAGCCGCGATCGCACCAGGGATATCCCCTTGCTGTTTCAGAATCTGTCCCAGTTGTGTTGCTGCCAGAGCAATAATATCTCCGGCATTAATAGTTTGAGCTATCTGTAGAGCTTGCTCTGTCAAGTTTTGAGCATCCTCCCACTGCTGATTTTGTTGGTAAAGCTTCGCCAGTTGATTCCGAGCATAGGCTTCAGCGCGGGAGTCTTGAAGTTGTCTAGCTTCTTGAATGGCTATTGCCAATACGTTAGCAATTTTAGGGGCAATTTTAGGGGCAATTTTAGAGGCAATTTTAGGGGTAATTTTAGGGGTAATTTTAGGGGCAATTTCAGAGGCAACTTTAGAGGTATATGATAGTTTAATAGCTTCCTTTTCGCTATTTTTTAGCTTAATCATACTTTCTGCTAGATTCACTCTAGCATAGATTGCCAATCGACTAGGAGGTAGCTTGGATAGGTTTGACTCAATAGTTGGAATTAACGACAGTGCATTTGGCCATTCTTTGACCGTAACTAAAAGACTGAGTTGATTGAGTTGTGCCTGCACTTTGGTAATGCCATCTGGTGCTAATTTAGCTGCCTCTTGGTAGTATGTCCAAGCCACATTATATCGTTCTAAGTCTCTAGCAACATTGCCAATGCTAAGTAGGGTAGGGCTAGTATCCTTAGGGGAATTAAATTGCTTGCTAATTTCCCAACTTTGTTCTAATAGTTTCTTTGATTGGAGTAAATCACCAGCAACTTGTAGTGCAATGCCCAAACTTCTCAACCCATCAGCTTTCAGTAGGGTATCCGGTTGATTGTTAAGGTCTGCGATCAGTTGCTCTAAGAGATTTCTTGCCCGTCGATACTGCCCTAAAAATTGCCAGGCTTGGGCTTGATTGATTTGGCTGATTACTTTTCCCGTTTCATCCTTAGCCCTAGCATAAGTAGCTTCCGCTTGCTCCCAGGTTTCCAAAGCAGTTTTGGTTTGTCCTTGTGCCAGTTGCAGGCTTCCTTGGGTATTCAAGGCTTGAGCCAGAAGCAGAATGCCCTTTGAATCTAGTTTGTCAACACTTTGCAGTATGGTTAGACTTTGCGAGATCGCGACTTGAGCTTCCTCCCATTGTCCTAATTCTTGCTGAGCTAAGGATAAATAGTTAAGGGCTTGGGCGTAGGTTATACTTGCTCCTGAAGATGCATAAGCTGTTGCGGCTTGTTGCCAGAGGGTAGCGGCTTCAAAGAATTGTCCAGCTTGATAGTGTTCTTTTCCCTGTTGCAGCAGTGCTGACGGATTGGACGAGTATTGGACAACTGCTCCTGCTGAGGAGGTTGGGGAATTTGACTGATAGGCAATAGCAGGTAGATTTGTAATTAGTAGCCAAAGGGCTAGAGGGAGATGGCACTGAATCACTAGCCATCCCTTAACGAATAGTCGCTGTTGTTGACTGTTTTGGTGAATTATTGCCATAGCTTTGCTCATCCTGTCATGAAAGTCCTTCAGCACTGATTGAGGAAAAAAGACTTTCGCTGGTTTTGTATACCTAAAGGTTGAATGTGAGGTTATGATTAATTAATTATCATTTATTATAATTTATGTGAAAAATACTTTTACAAATTAATTTGTTTGTGTCTTTGGTAAAGTTTTGTTGAAGAACCTTGTCCTTGTGTTCTTTAACCATAATTGTATACTTTAAAATTTGGCTGATGAGGTAATCTCGGTAGAGATATTAGCGGATAGCTAACCATTTACTGACACAGAAGTAACCCCTAAAGTCAGGAATATAAAGTCAGGAATAGCAGCCCTCTACGGTACAGGAGCGAAAATGTTGTTTTGGTACTCAAAACTCCCAATATTATTAATATCTAGCACAGCTTGGGCAGTGTTCCAGACTGCTGCTTACTCCCAGATTATACGCGATCAGACCTTGGGGGTAGAACACTCAATTGTTACTCCCCAAGAATTTCGAGACTTAATCGAAGGCGGAGCGATCCGAGGCAGTAACCTGTTCCACAGTTTCCTGGAATTTAATGTCAATGAAGGACAAAACGTCTACTTTGCCAACCCCGATGGCATAGCTAATATCCTCACTCGTGTCACAGGAGGGAGTGGATCACGGATATCCGGTACCTTGGGAGTAAATGGCCCAGCAAATCTCTACTTAATTAATCCCAATGGCATTCACTTTGGCAACAATGCTCGATTGGATGTAGCTGGCTCATTTATTGCTACCACAGCTGATGGGATTAAATTGGGTCAACAGGGACTGTTCAGTGCCACAGAACCAGAACAAAGTAACTTACTGACTATCCAACCTGGTGCGTTCTTTACTAATGCCCTACGTCAACATCAAGCGAGGCAGCGCGGTCTTGGGGGTCCCCACGGGGCTTACAAGGTGCGGAAGCAAGTTCCGCACACAGCCCCTCCCCACTCGCTATTGCCTCGAATCAGGAATCAGGGTAACTTAGCTGTTGGTAGTGGGCAAGGGTTAGTGTTGTCGGGAGATTTAGTCACTAGCACAGGTTCGTTAGTAGCACCGGGGGGAATAGTTAAGATTAATGGCTCTCAAATTGGCTTATGGGATAATGCCTCTATCAATGTATCCTCCCCAAACGGTGGAGGGACGGTTTTAATTGGTAGTCAACAGACTAACCGAAGCTACATTGCCCCTAATGTCGAGATTAGTGCCAATGCGATCGCAAACGGCAATGGCGGTAGAGTTATCCTCCAGGCAGATCAGATCACAGGATTTTACGGCACCATCAGCGCTCGTGGGGGAACAATTTCCGGCAACGGCGGCTTTATCGAAGTCTCAGCTAAGGAAAACCTGATTTTTCGGGGGAATGTGGATACCAGTGCCGTGAATGGCTTTCCTGGCACCTTATTACTAGACCCTAGAGATATTATTATTGCTAGTGGGGCAGGGGATCAAACCGTAGATGACCTTGATTCCTTGAGCCAGTTGACTGATGGAGGAACCACTACTATCTATGAGTCAACCTTAGAGCAGTTGTCTGGGAATACCAATATTGTCTTGGAAGCCACCAATGATATTCTGCTAGAAGACCTAGCCGATGACTCCCTAGACTTAGCATCAGGCATTGGGGCAGTAGTATTTACTGCCGATGCTGACAGGGATGGGGTAGGAAACTTTGTGATGGCAGATACTGTCTCGGACACTATCCGTACCCATGGACGCAGCATTGCTATATCTGGTGCGAATTTAACCATAGGGAATATTGATACATCTATTCCCCAAGTAGCAGATGCCGGACAGTCGATCACGAATGCCAAAATTGTCAGTAATTCCCCCGGTGTTCCCTTAGAGAGTATATCAGGAACCATCGCCAACGTCGCTGATGTAGATATCTACCAAATTTTCCTAACCGGGGGAGAAACCTTTTCAGCTACTACCGTTGAGGGAACCGAGGTAGCTACTCAGTTATTTTTATTTGATGCAGGTGGAATAGGGATTTATAGCAATGATACTGATGCCAATTGTGGAGGTTGCTTGCAATCAACCTTACCCGCTGGTAATTCCTTATCCCCCACTGCACCAGGGATTTATTATTTAGCAATTAGTGGTTTCGGAATAGAACCAGTGAGTGAGGGGGGACAGATTTTTCCCAATCCAGTTTTCCCATTTTCTATTTTTGTGGGTGGATCTACCAGTATAGATCCACCCACAACAGCCGGGAATTTGCCCTTAAGTGATTGGGAAAATATTAGGGGATTTGACCTGGGTAACTATACCATTGCTCTGACTGGTGTGGAAGCGCCTTCGGCTACCTTTACTGAATCAGCTAGCAAACCTGCAACTGTCAATAGTGGCTCGATTACCTTAAATGCGACCAATGGTGGCATTAAAGCTGGTAATCTCAATACCGCTGCTGTTGATGGTGAAGGGGGAAACCTTACCCTAACGGCTAAAGACAATATTACCTTTGAGGATAGCTCCATTACTACAGCAGGGAGTTTTGGCAGTGGCAATATCAATTTTTCCAGTCGCAACCTCTTCTTAAGAAACGGTACTATCTTAGATGCTAGTACTTCCGGAACCAAGGACGGAGGGAATGTAACGATTACTGCTACAGATACTGTAGCTATTGAATCCTTGAGTTTATTGCAATCTAATGCGAAGCAGGGAGCCACTGGAGATGGGGGTATCATCACCATTGATACCGAGGCATTGAGTGTACGGGATGGGGTACTGGTAATTAGTGACACCTTGGGTCAGGGGGATGGAGGTACCCTAACGGTACGGGCTACTGATGTAGAGGTTAGGGAAAGTTCACTGTTGTCGGTGAATGTCAACTCATCAGCAACGGGCAATGGGGGAGAGTTAACTATTGATACCCAGAGCCTGAGGGTAAGGGATGGGGCGCAGATAACCAGTTCTACGAATAGCCGAGGCAACGGGGGTACCGTCACCATAAGGACTACTGAGGTAGAGCTTAGTGGAACTGCTCTTGGCTTCAGTAGCGGCTTGTTTAGTAGCGTTGTCCCAAACGCTACAGGGAATGGGGGAACGTTAACCATTGATACCCAACAGCTGACAATACGGGATGGAGCACAGATAAGTAGTGCTACCTTCGGTGAAGGCAATGGCGGTACCCTAACGGTAAGGGCTACTGATGTAGAGCTGATGGGGATTTCAGCGGATGGTGAGGCTACTAGCGGCTTGTTTAGCAGTGTTCAACCAACAGCTATAGGGGATGGGGGACCTTTGACCGTTGATACCCAGCAGCTTAGGATCTCCGATGGGGCGGAGGTACGGAGTGCTACCTTTGGCAACGGAGATGCTGGTAATCTTGAGATTAACGCTACCGAGAGCATTACTCTCTCTGGGGTCAGTCCCATCGGTGGTTCCAGAGGTGGTCAATCCAGTCGCATCTCTGCCAACACTGAATCTACGGCTACAGGGAGTGGTGGGGATATTACGATTAATACCCCTACTATACGCCTAGATAATGGAGCAGTTATTACCGCTAGAAGCCGTAGTAACTTTCGTGGTGGTGAAATTACTGTGGATGCAGACACTCTAGCATTAACCGATGGGGCTCAAATTCTGACCTCTGGCTCCAGTGACGGTGATGCTGGCAGTATTACCATCAATGCAACTGATACAATCACCCTCTCTGGCATTGACCCTACCTACAATGACCGATTAGCAATATTGGGAGCAGACAGAGTTGACCCAGATGGGGAAGAGAGTGCGATCGCATCGAGAGCAATAGGAGATGGGCAAGCAGGTTCGATTAACCTTAATACCAAGACATTTATCCTTCGCGATCAAGCACTAGCAACGGTCAGTAGTACTGGTACCGGTGTTGCTGGCACCTTGGAGGTAACTGCCAATTCCATTCAACTCGACAATGGTTCCCTCAATGCCGAAACTACTGCTGGAGACCAAGGAAATATTACCCTGTCTGGTGCCCAGCTTGTAGTCTTACGCAACAACAGTACCATTACTACCAACGCCAGTCAGAGTGCCACTGGGGGGAATATCGCCATCACTACCGAGTTTTTGGTAGCCCTAGAGAATAGTGATATTACTGCCAATGCCATTTTGGGACGCGGGGGAAATATTACTATTACTGCCATTGGAATTTTTAGCGATCGCACTAGTGAGATTACCGCTTCTTCTCAACTTGGTATTGATGGCACCGTCAACCTCAATACCTTAGATGTCAACCCTGCCCAAGCCCTAGCCAAGCTTCCCGCAGATGTGGTAGATACCAGCAATCAAATTGTGAGTAGTTGTGCAGCGTTGGGTGGGAATAGTTTTGTGGTCACTGGAGGAGGAGGACTCCCCGCTGACCCAACTGGGGTGTTGCGGGGTCAGGTGGTGGTACCTGATTTACGGTTAATGGTCGATGAAGGCAATACACAAGGCAATACACAACCAGTCAAGAGGAGGAAAACCCGGAGTTCCCTCAGAAGAAGACTACAGTATCACCAAGACCATGATCAAACAGCCATGACGAATCAGAAATTACCGATCATTGAAGCCCAAGGCTGGATCATTAATGACCAGGGAATTGTCGAGTTGGTGGCCTATCCTACCCAAATTAGCCATGGGAGTTGGTTTAATCATCAGGGCTGCTTGTAAGTAGTCAGACACAACTAAAGCTGAATCAAAATTTACCCTAAGTCTAGAATAATTTCAACGAATTTTACGTAAATTTTATTAAAATTAACTTAAAAAAATGTTCAGGTAATCTCTGCTAAACTAGTAGATGTTGAAGTCAAGCAATTAATTGAATTTAACGATGGCTATGAATACCCAACAAACCAGGAATTCAATCAAAAAAAACGACGGGTCTCTTGACCAGTTGGTGTCAGAAAACGCTGACTTTGAAAGTCTAACCGATCAGGAACTAAAACTAACTGATGATGACCTTGAACTAACTGATGAAAAGCTTGAAGAATTACCTGCTGGCGGTTTTTCCGGATTCTTTACTCCTCACGCTTAATTTTCAGCATTTAATTCCAGCGATGCAGCAAGGGAACAGGGGAGGCAGTGCGGTCTTGGGGGTTCTCACAGGGGTAGGTTTTTAACAAAGACGTGAGGTGTGGGGTGTAGGGGGTAGGGTGACCGGGTGTGGGTGATAAGAAAGCGATGCAGCTTCGGAACAGGGGGTTTCCCCCACTCGCTATTGCATCGCTATTAAAAAATATTTACCCCTTTTCTGCATAACCTGCTAACTATTTTGGCTCCACAATAAACAGGTTTCGTCTCCGGGGAAACCCCCGTGAGGCCACTGCATCGCTTGTCTGTACCCCTACACCCCACACCCCACACCCAATACCCCACACCTGAGGTCAAAGTAAAAAACCTACCCTTGTGAGCTTGGGGGTTCCCCCCATGAGCAACTGCCGTGGTTCCCCCCACTCGCTATTGCATCAAGAAGGGATAGATGTCTTTATATAAGGTTTCTGGATTACCAGAGGTAGACTAAGATAGATGCAATTTATACTCTATCTTTTCAGGGATTAACCCCTCTGTAATAGCAAAGTTGGGCAGAGTAGGATCTTTACGTACAGCCTACCCTGCTTTTTCTATTAATTATTATTAATTATGATGATAAACTGAATTCGACATAACCAACTTTATCCAGGATTCAGGAGTCAGGATTTATTGATAATAAGTTAATTGGTCAGTTAATTAACAATTAATCAAAGTTTTATCAGCCATTCAAGAGGAATAAAATCCGGAGTTACTCAAAATAAGACTATCGGAAATCACTGATGATTGAACCCCAAATTTGGATATTAATGACTAAGTAAGTATGGAGTTGGTGGCCTATCCTATCCAAATTACCCATGGGAGTTTGTTTAATCATTAGGCCTGCTTGTCAGTATTCGGACAAAATTTAAAGTTAAAGTAAAGTTGAGGTGCGACCCGTGGCGAATTTAATTACGGGTCAAGGGCACCTAAAGGGACAATCAGAGGATAATTTCAGAGAATTTTCCGGGAAACTAATTTCTAGTAACGAAAAAAATAATCAGAGACTATCTGCTAAACTAGTAGATAATTGAGTCAATCAATCAATCAATTCAACTGCCGGATGACCATGACTACCCAACAAATCAAAAATTCAATCAAAAAAAACAACGAGTCTGTTGATCAGTTGGTGTCAGAAAACGCTGACTTTAGAAGCCTAACCGATCAGGAACTAAAACTTAACGATGACGACCTTGAACTAAGCGATGACAACCTTGAACAAGCAGTTGGCGGTTTCGGATTCTTCACAGTGAAATTCTTTACTCCTAGTGCTTAATCCTCAGCATTGAATCCCATTGCTCCATTTATGCCTAGAAGGTAAGCATATGTGCTAGGCGCACGCTACGCGAACAGCTTTCAGCCGTTACGTCAGTCACAGCCTTGAAGCCTGTGCCACAAAGCACCGGGTGCATCTCATCTTTGTAACTATTGCGTAGTGGACCGACACATCTAAAATGGTGCAATAAGCGTAGGTTGGATTGAAGAATGAAACCCAACACCAGTAACGCTTTGTTGGGTTTCCCTACCGCTCAACCGAACAAACATTTTTAGGTGTGCCACGCCAGTAGGGTGCGTTACATACATCCTACCCTGCTTTTGTATATTATTAAAAATAAACGTAGTTGATTTCAAACTTAAAAATTACCAAATTAAAAATTAACGACATCGAGGACTTGACTGGGATGCTAAACTAAAAAAGAACGTAGACATTCTGACAACTATACAGGCTTCTATATGCGCTATAGCTTAGTTAAAAGTATTTACGACTACCGCTGATCAACCTAGAGTCTCCAAGTCGATCCTGGGTAATTTCCACGAGGGCAAGACGGGAAGAGTGTGCCAGAATTAGGCCGAAGCATCAGTAAGATCACTAAAAAAAAGACTTGTGAGTAATTCCATGGCAGCCAAAGTATCTCGATTATTTTTTCACAAAGCTGGTGCGTCAAAGACAGACATTGGTCTAGCCCTCTAAGGTACAGGAGCAAGGATGTTATCTTGGTACTCAAAACTCCCTATTGTTTTATTAGCCAGCATCGCTTGGATAGTTAATCACCAGGCGGCTTATGCCCAGATTACCCCCGATCAAACCTTAGGAGTAGAACAGTCCAAGTTCACTCCCCAAGGGATGAGAGACTTAATAGAAGGTGGTGCCATTCGAGGCAGTAATCTGTTCCATAGTTTCCTGGAATTTAATGTTAATGAAGGACAAAACGTTTACTTTGCTAACCCGAATGGGATTGCTAACATTATTACTCGTGTAACAGGTAGCAATATCTCACAAATATTCGGGACTTTGGGGGTACAGGGAACAGCAAATCTTTATTTAATCAATCCCAATGGTATTAATTTTGGCAACAACGCTCGGTTAGATATCCGTGGCTCATTTATCGCTACTACAGCCGATGGCATTAGGTTAGGGGAGCAAGGACTATTTAGTGCCACAGAGCCGGAAACCAGTGACTTACTGACTATTCAACCTGGTGCTTTCTTTACCAATGCTCTACGTCAACGTCAAGCTCAGATTAGGAATCAGGGAAACTTAGCTGTTGGTAGTAGGCAACGTCTAATCCTATCAGCAGATACCATCACTAGCACCGGTTCTTTGAGAGCACCAGCAGGAACAGTAGAAGTCAGTGGTTCCCAGATTAGCTTATTAGATAATACGGCGATTAATGTGTCTGGCCCTAACGGTGGGGGGAGCGTTATCATTGGTAACCAAGACACTAGCCGCACCTTCATTGGTCCTAATGTTGAGATTCGTGCTGATGCGATCGCACAAGGCAATGGCGGTAGAGTAATTATTTCAGGGAATGAGATTACTGGATTTTACGGTACCATCAGGGCTCGTGGTGGGGAAATTTCTGGTAACGGTGGCTATGTAGAAATATCAGGGCAAGAATACCTAACGTTTCGGGGAAATGTGGATACTAGTGCCATGAATGGTTTTGCAGGAACCTTATTACTGGATTCCACAGATATCATCATTGCTAATGGCTCTCAAGAAGATGCCATAGATGAAATTAATCTTGACATTATAAATAATTCCGACACAGCGGATGCTATTTTAACTACTCCATTAAGTCAGCTTGAGGATGTGGCAGCCACCACTCTCTACGAGACCCTAATGGAGGATTTGTCAGAAAGTAATAATTTTGTTCTACAAGCAAGCAATGATATAGTAATCGACGACTTAGAGGATAACTCCCTAAACTTAACACCAGGGAGTGAGGTAATGGTGTTTACTGCTGATGCCGATCGGGATGGGGTAGGGGACTTTCGGATGGAAGATACCTCTTTTGACACCATCCGCACCCATGGACGGAACATTGCTATTACCGGTGCGAATATAACCGTTGGTAACATTGATACATCAATTCCCCCGGTTGGAGATACCGGACAAGTGCTTGAGACAGCTACAGTGATTAGTGATTCTCCAGCAGTCCCCTTTGAGTTCATATTGATATCTGGCGCGATTAGCGAAGAAACAGATGTAGACCTGTACCAAATCTTTCTGACCGGGGGGGGGACTTTTTCGGCTCGCACCACTGAGGGGACTCAGTTAGACACCCAGTTATTCTTGTTTGATGAAGAGGGTATAGGAATTTATGGCAATGATGATGACACCGACTGTGGCGGTTGTGCTCAATCATTCTTACCAGCAGGAACTCCCCTAACCCCAACGGAGCCAGGAATTTACTATCTGGCCATTAGTGGTTTTGGTGTAGAACCAGTCAGTGAAGCAGGAGATATCTTTCCCGATGGAGACGATACGGGGGATTTTACAAGTATTGATGAAGCAGATGAGCTTGGCAGTGAGTCGCCTCTGGTAGGTTGGGAAGATAGAAGTGGTTTTGACATCGGTGAATATAACATTATTCTAACTGGTGTTGAAGCACCATTTAGTACATTTACGGAATTTAATGAATCATCCCAGATTGCTGATAGTGGCTCCATCTCCCTGAATGCGACCAATGGCACCATTAGGACAAACGATCTCCAAACCATTTCCATTGGTGGTGAGGGAGGAAGTATAAGCTTACAAGCAACAGAGAATATTGTTTTGGACGAGAGCTTGGTTAGGACTTACGGTGTCAGGGGCGGTGGGGATATCACAGTTACCAGTCGTAACTTTTCTACGAATGAGGCAAACATATTAGCCGTTGCTGCACGGACAGGAAATGCTGGAGATATAACTATCACAGTCACCGATACCGTTGATTTATCCCAAAGTCTTTTGTCCACTGGTGTGATACCAAATGCGACCGGTAATGGGGGAGATTTGACTATCGATACCCAGAATCTGATCATACGGGATGGGTCACAGGTAGGCTCTGGAACCTTGGGTGATGGGGATGGGGGTACCTTGACGATTCGGGCTCAAGAGGTAGATGTGGTCGGAATCGGGGAGGTTGAGTTATTAGTTGAGACGTCAAACAATAACTCCTCTTTTAGTGGCTTGTTTAATGATGTCCTACCCAGAGCTACAGGGGACGGAGGAACTATCTTCATTGATACAGAACGTCTGAGAGTACGAGAGGGAGCAAGTATCAACACCTCTACTGCTGGTGAGGGTGATGGGGGGTTTATATCGATACAGGCTAAAGAAATAGAAGTGATTGGGACATCACCTGATGGTCAATTTCGCAGCAACTTAATCGCAGGGGTGAACCAAAGGGCTACGGGAAATGGGGGTAATTTGAGCATAGAAACTGAGCGCTTGACCGTAGAGGATGGAGCAGAATTACGGGCTTCTACTTCGGGTGTTGGTAATGCTGGTAATGTTGAAATTAACGCTACAGAAAGGGTTACTCTGTCTGGCTTCAGTCCCACCCTTGGCTCCTCTAGCGCTATCTCTGCTAACACCGAATCCAGGGCAACTGGGATTGGTGGTGAAATTTTCATTGAAACCCCCATCCTTGGTCTGGAGAATGGGGCAGTGATCACTGCTAAAAGTCAGAGTGATGCTTCAGCTGGTGAAATTAGCTTAGATGTGGACACCCTGGCATTAACCAATGGCGCTCAGATTTTTACCTCTAGCTTCAAGGGTGGTGATGGGGGTAGTATTACTATTAATGCTTCTGAAAAGATCACTCTTTCTGGTATAGACCCTACCTACAACCAGCGATTAGCGAGAGTTGGACGAAACAGCATTGACCCAGATGGACCAGCTAGTGCGATCGCATCTCGGGCAACCCAGACAGGCCAAGCGGGTTCCCTTAACCTGAATACCAAGACATTTAGCGCTAGCGGACGCGCCTTGGTAACGGTCAGCAGTACAGGTACCGGTGTTGCTGGGACTTTGGACATCTCTGCTGATACTATCGAGCTCGACAATGGTTTCCTAAATGCTGAAACCTCTGCTGGAGACCAAGGTAATATTACCCTCTCTAATGCCAAACTAATTTTCTTACGGAACAACAGTGAGATAACGACTAATGCCAGGGATACTGCTACTGGTGGCAATATTACTATTACCACTGACTTTTTGGTGACATCAAAGGGTAGTAAAATCAGTGCCAATGCCATTTTGGGCCGTGGGGGAAATATCGATATTACGGCCATTGGAATTTTTAGCGATCGCAGTAGTAAGATTACCGCTTCCTCCCAACTTGGTATTGATGGCAGCGTTACTCTCAATACTCCAGAAGTTAACCCCGCCCAAGCCTTAGATAAGCTACCTGTAGATGTAGTGGATACGAGCAATCAAATCATCACCGATTGTGCAGCAAACAGCGGCAATAGTTTTTTAGTTACGGGAAAAGGAGGAATCCCCGCTAACCCAGCTGGGGTGTTGCGGGGTCAAGTGGTGGTACCGGATTTGCGGCTGATGGTTGATCAAGGCAGTACACAATTAAGCAATAGAAGAAGAAGCCGGAGTTGGAGGAAAAGGAAATTAGGGTATAACAGCCCAGATCAGGCACAACCAATCACTAAAAAGAAATCACCTATTATTGAAGCCCAAGGATGGATAATTAATCAGAAGGGCATTGTGGAGTTAGTGCCTTATCCTGCCCAAGGTAACTATAGTAGTTGGAATAGTAGTTTTAATTATCGATGTTTTAGGCAGTAGGC
Source organism: Moorena sp. (assembly GCF_982860115.1). Classification (NCBI taxonomy): domain Bacteria; kingdom Bacillati; phylum Cyanobacteriota; class Cyanophyceae; order Coleofasciculales; family Coleofasciculaceae; genus Moorena; species Moorena sp. The sequence goes on along the minus strand of NZ_CEYLVT010000028.1, from coordinate 16,123 downwards.
AGTAGGGAGTCGGGAATCGGGAGTCGGGAATCGGGAGTCGGGAGTCGGGAGTCGGGAGTCGGGAGTCGGGAGTCGGGAGTCGGGTGAATAGTGTGGCAAGTGTGGAGAGGGTAACTTCAGTGTACAAAAACTAACTATAGCGAGCTTTTATCATAGCTATGAGGTACACATAATTTTTTACCTATTGCCTATTGCCTATTGCCTATTGCCTATTGCCTATTGCCTCTCCTCACCAAAACTTTTTCAGCAAGCCCTAACTAGAGACAAAAGCTTCCACCTCAGCTAATGTAGGTTGAGCTGCGATCGCACCAGGCTTGAGAGTCGTCAGTGCCCCTACTGCACTGGCATAGGTAACCACATCTTTGGCAACGGTTGGATCACTCAGACTCGACCAGTCACGGTGGCATAGTTGATAAATAATGCCACCAGTAAAGCCATCCCCAGCACCGGTTGTATCCTCGACTGCTACAGAAAATGCTGGTAACTTGCCTTCGTTTCCTCCCAGATAGTAGGCGCAGCCTCGTTCCCCGGCTGTGACTAATACCCCTTTGACCTTATCCAGCCGTTGTGCGATCGCTTTTGGATCAGCAGTGCCAAACAAAAACTCTCCCTCCTCATCAGTCAGTTTCAGGAAGTCCGCGTGCTGGATCATCTCTTGAATAATTTCAATGGCTGTGTTGGCATCATTCCAAAAGACCGGTCGCCAGTTCACATCTATAAAGATAGAGACCTGGTGTTGTTGTGCCAACTTAACCGCTTGGTTAATTGCTACCTTACTGTCGGGATAGGCTAATTCCAGAGTCCCCAATACCAGAAACTTAGCTTCCTTAAATAGTTCAGTAGGCAGGTGATCCGCTTGAAGTCGTGTATCAGCGAATTCTGTGGTATCGATATCACCAAATCCAGCAAAACTGCGATCGCCTGAGGCATCTCGGACTACATAGACGATCCGTGTCGGAGCAGTACCATGACGCTGTACTCCCGTACCATCGACACCAATGTCCTTTAACAACTCTACCAGTATGTCTCCTGGCTGATCTTGACCAATACAACCGATAAATGCAGTGGGTATACCCAGCTTTACTAAAGCACAAGCAGTATTCGCTGGTGCGCCACCGGGATAGTCTGTCCAAGACTCCACCTGTTCTAGGGGTTTTCCTGGCTGATTAGACAAACGGTCAAACAACATTTCACCAGCACAGATCACCTGGGGACTTGTCATGAGGGTATTCCTTACCTACCAAACGTAATTTAACGGTGATTCGGGAGTCTATCGCCCATCTTCTCACAAGGAAGTGGTGCGCAAGTATTTCACCCAAACTGACATCAAATTATACTTTAGGTTTATTATTATCTTCCGACTAATTAACATAATCGGACTTATTGGTACTTTAAATTATCTATCTGCGCAATATTTTTTAGCAACAGTTTTAACTCTGGTGGGAAGTAGTTTCATTAGATATACTCAATTATGTACCAGGGTCACTAACATCGATAAACAAACAGTCAGATAAGCCAAATGCGTCCAATCACCTTGACCCATCCATTGATTCAAAGCATTGTAGAAGCGGGAGTTTTTTTTCACAGCATCTTCAAGGTATGAGTGGTATCTGTCTTGAGGATGCTGGCTCCCCACGTTCTTGCGTCAATCCCTCCTATTCCCCTCCTGGCTTGCATTTGATTGTTCCTAATTGATACTTTTGTCAGTCAACCAGGGTTGAGGCTTACTGATTTCAGTATCATCACTATTAGTGTAACATAAAGCACCACTTACGTGCTTAAGGATTAAAAACACTGAATTATCCGGAAAATTATATAGTTGGTTTGTATCTTTCAGTATTATGACTGAATTTAGGTGTGAGCTTGTGGTAAAACCTCTAACAGCAGCAATGATTGTCTCCTTTTTTGGGAGCATCCCATTTTGGAATTAATATTACCAAAATAACGATATTTAAAGGGTTTCAGCCCCCTAACAAGAGCTAATGTGTCAATTTTGGATGCTCCCCCTTTTTTACGTATATTATTAAGTAGTCGGACAAAACTAAAATTAACTCTTTAAATAGGGAGCAGGGAGCAGGGAACAGAGGGACTTTTGACAACTTTACGCAAGTTAATACGATGAAAATAATTTACTTGATTCCACTAATTTTATTTGTGGTGTTCCTGACAATGAAAGTCACTTCAACTTCTGCAATAACATGCTTGGCATCTGCCCCGGGTGATAGCAAGTCATTTGGTCATGCATTGGCTATTAGCGACAATTATTTAGCCGTTGGCGATCCAGAAGCAAATCGTGTTGTTATATATAGCCGTAACTCTGGTGGTAAATGGTTGAGAACAAGAGAAATCGTACCTCCAAAAGGTTCTGCTGCAGATAAAGTAGGCTCTGGATTTGGGTATTCTCTTGCCTTGGATGAAAAAATATTAGTTATTGGTGCTTATGATGAACTTTCCTTGGGTATAACATCTCGTCTTCAACAAGATTATAAACGTAAGTTTGTAAGTGGAGTTTTTGTAGCAGACTTGGGCAAACAGTCAGCAGCACTAGAGCTTTCATCCAACTTTTTATCGAATGATGTGGTGTATGGTTTTGACGTCTCCATAGACGGTTTATTGGTAGCTTTCGGAATACGCAAAGAGATTAGCTCAGGGGTATGGCATGGTTCTGTCGGTGTCTTTCAACGAGAAAATACTCTTCAGGAATTACGCATAATTGAGTCCCCAGAAAGTAAGGCAGCTCTGAACTTTGGGATTAGCACGGACATTGATAATGGTTTGCTTTTAGTCGCAGCACCACGTTCTGGTGTCAATGGAGCTGCTTATCTTTTCAATCTCAAAGATAAATCAAGTTGGAAACGCCTACCAAATGACAAAGATGCTCCTTCTACAGGATGGTTTGGAGGACAGGTTGCTTTATCTAATAGTATGGCCCTTCTCGGTGGAAACGCTAGTTCACCGTTTCATACATCCTCAGCATTGATTACAATGCCAAACTCTCAAACGAATACTATTCGTTATTTGATGCCTGGCGGATATGTTGCTGTACATGAAGATTTTGGTGTTGTAACATCTGTGCGTCCTACCCCATTAACCCCCTCTCCAGTACCCAATGATTCTTTTGACAATACTCAAGCCTTAATCATTATTGATCGCTCAAGGGTTCGGAAAGTGATGCTTCTCGATCTGCTCACTAAGAAGAATATTGATTTTATTGAAGCAGTAGCTGTTAGCGATAACTTTGTTTCCATAGGACGCAAAGACAAAACAAAAGGCTGCAAAGTTTTCATATTCCCGCAAGAATACTTACTCTCAATATCTCAGTCTTATCCCTCACGGGGTGACAGTGAACCGACAAAGCAGAGCCGGTAAGGGTTATAGACAAAGAGAGAAAAAAAAAATAGAGTGGTAAGGTGACCACTTAGGACTAAACAATTATGTTCCCTTCATTCTATCAGACTTGTTTAGAAGCCCACCTCACTTCATCTCAATATTTAACCTTACAACTGCTAATTATTCTACTCCAAACGGAGCGAAACGTTAAACTCTAAAGATTAGCTAAGTTATTTCCACAACCAATTCAATTTAAAAGTCGTAACCGGCAGAGATTTCTTTGCTTGCCTCAATTTGTAAAATTGCTGTGGTTCCCTCTGCTTAAATATTTAGCAATAGAACAATTTTAACCCCAAAAAATGAATCGGAAACACAGAAGATATCTCAAAAGAATCAAACAGCGAGGATACCTATTATTAGTGATAGATAGAACCCAGTGGAAAGAAATCTGATGATGGTCAGTCTGGTATGTGGTAGACGAGCTCTGCCAGTATATTGGCATTTGCTAGGAAAAAAAGGGAACAGTAATTTGGGGCAGCAAAAGGCTTGAGTAACTCCAGTACTGAAGTTACTCAAGCCTAATCCAGTAATCGTGATTGGGTATCGAGAATATCACAGTGTTAATCTAGCCGAATGGCTAATACCAAATCCGGTTTAATAAGACTATATTCAAAACAATTAAAGTCCTTACCTATACTTGATTTGAGGATTTAAGTAATTTACCTATAATAATCGGATTTGGTATAACCCACAAAGGTGTGGACTTTGCTTTAATATAAAAACGCAGTACTCATATTCAGGAAAATGGGCAAGATTATCAGGCGTTAAAAACTTTAGATTTTCAGCCAGGAATGGAACAGTTTTTTGAATGAATTAACTGCACGCCAAAACATCAGCAATGGTAGTTTTAATATAGCATTGCGATGGCGGCGTAAATATCGGGGAAAAGGGTTCAGTGAACCTTGGTATATTCTCACCAGTTTAAATTCCTTAAGTCTAACTCTTTTCTGTTACCAAGCTTGCTTGTGAATTGAAGGGATGTTCAAAGATTGCAAAACTGGGGGATATAATCTTGAGCAAACTAAGGTTAATGACACTCGTTTTATCCTGAGGGGGTGACATGAGCCCTGAAAAGATTATTAGATAAAGCTTTGAAGCCAGTTATCTTAGCAAAGATCAACTCACGAATTGACCCTACTTTGATGTTCTGGAAGCTCAAACCCTGATAACTACGTCCAAGGTCAGTCCAAAACACCATGTATCTTTTTGTAACATATCGGCTGAACGTATTACCCAGTAAGGATTTCAGTTTGCATATCACCCCCTCAGCGTTTTATCGCGTTAGTTTTACTGATTGCTATTACCTATAGCTTAGCAACTTTCCTGGGTCAAACTCTTAAATATAAAGGAGTAATACAGTATATTTGCCGTCTCAAATAATTCAAACGTTATTCAGAAAGACATAGTGATTTTTGGATAGGTTTATATGGAAAGTTATGGGTAGTATCGATGGAAAATTAGTCAGATTTAGCCCTGAATCTCATGGTAATCAAACCCCAAAAGCGCTGGTTTGATTGCCAAGAAATAAGAGCTTTTTCCTTGATCTATTCTACGGTCTAGCTTTGTTTTCACCCAGTGAAGTCTTATCCATATAAAAATAAAAGTTTTAGGATATAAATCAATGATTGACAATCGTAGGGTACAAAATCCAAATACAAAACCTTTTGATGCTATTGTAGCAATTGATGCCACATTTGCTACAACAAATTTTAATGGTGTGGGTAGTGGTATTGTCATTGCTCCATCCCATATATTAACCGCTGGGCATGTAGTTTATAACAATGCCATACCTCAAAATGCACGAGTATTATTAAGCACCGATGTTGCTACTCTAGCAAATCCTCGTATTAACTATGTTACTAATGCAGCTGGTAATCTTGTATCGAATAATACGCCAGTCCCTGCCAACATAAATGTGACCGCAGCACCACTGTTTCCTCTGAATTTCCCTACGAACACGGGAAACTTTAGTACAGACATTGCTTTACTTACCACCCAAACACCTTTGACTACGGAGCAAAATTCCTTTGGTATGGTGGTGTTCCTAGATCCTGAAGATATAGATGGTGCTCCCATTACTACTGCTGGCTATCCTGCCACATTTTCAGATGGGACTCAAGATTCACGCACAGATGATAATACTGGACGGACACTTTATTCGGCTAAGGGTAAGGTTCATGATGTTATTGGAAAAGATACTCGGATCTCTTATACCGAGGATGTAGATACTCAAGGTGGACAGAGTGGAAGTGGTGTTTGGTATGACGGTGATTTGTTTGGAGAAAATGCACAATTAGTTGCAGCAATTCACACTCTAGGAGTAAACAACGTTTTTTCAAATACTGATGGTACAAATAGTGGAGTATTAATTTCAAAAGAAATTTATGACTCAATTATTGGCCAAATAGAAGCTGATTCTGGAACTGCCAACGCTAATGCTCTTCCAGAAAACACAATTGTTGGAAGTGAACCTGGATTTTTTTCTTTTATAACTGGCAGTGGCGACGATAATATTGTTGGCTCTTATCGCAAAGAGCGTATCATTGGTCAAGGTGGAGACGATACTCTTATAGGTGGTGGTGCAAATGACCGCTTAGAAGGTGGTGATGGGGTTGACCAAGCACTCTTCTCTGACATCTTTACCAATTACGACTTTACTATTACTGACCCTTCTAACCCTGCATTTGAATTTAGTCACACTGATGGCACCCAGAGTGATGGTAAAGACACCACTAAAGATATTGAATTTGGGGTTTTTGAATTTGTTGATGTTATAGATAAAAATGGTAATCGAAATCCAGATGGACAGGATGATGACGGAAATTTGTTCTTTGTACCACTCCAAGTCGATCCTGACGACAACACAAAACTAAAAGATGGACCGAAAATCACCCCTGATGAAGATATTTTTGACAACGAGGGTAACAAAATTGGAACCATAACCGTTGAGTCACCAGCATGGATGTTTGACGGTGATGTCAACTACACCCTGACAATTGGTTCCGAGCAGGGAATTTTATTCAATTTTGCTTACATAATTGATACTTCAGGCAGCATGAGCGGAACACCGCTTGCAGAAACTAAAGCGGCTTACCAAGCATTAACTCAATCTTTGATTGATGATGGTATTGCTGGCAATAGTGAATTTGCAGTTGTGCCTTTCAATAGCTCTGCTTCACTCAATGCCCCACTAGATGCTGCTGGGGCAATTTCCACTATTAATGGTTTATCAGCTGGTGGTGGTACGAATTTCGGTCCGGCTTTGACTCAAGCACAAAATTTCTTTACTTCTCCTGCTCGTAATAATAATGCAACTAATATTGCTTACTTCTTATCAGATGGTTTTGGTTTTGGGGCAAATACTAACCTACAATCTGTAGCTGAAGTTCGTGCTTTTGGTATTGGAAATGCAGACTTGTCAAGCTTAAATATTATTGATTCTGATAATGCTGTTCTGCTTGCAAATCCTGCTGATCTAGTTACGGAATTTAATGCAGCAACTGTAGATAGAGATACCATCGAACGTATTGACGTTAAATTAGCTGGTAAGGTAGTTGATACAATTACTCCAGATCAACTGATTGAAGATACTCTGGGCTTAAAATTTGAGGGTACTATTGATGGACTGGAAGTCACCAGGGAAGCAGAAAATGAGATTACTTTTGATGTCGTGTTTAATAATGGTAATCCTACCGCTTCTTTAGACTATAAAATTACTACAGGTCAGGAACAGCTCAAAGATAAAACGGATGATGGAACCAAGGAAGTTATTATATTCAGTGTCAATCAAGCTGACTTTACTGATGCAGAAAATCAGTCAATCAATAAAGAAATTATCGGAAACGATCTAGATAATACCATTGAAGTTCAAAGCGGTGAAAATACCATCTTTGGTAATGGAGGTAATGACCGTTTTATTCTCTCAGGTGGTATTAACCTAGTAGATGGTGGTGAAGGGATCGATACTGTGGAGATTGACAAAACCCAAGGGGAAGCTGGAGGAGTTTCTAAAACTGGGAATATTGTCAATATTGGAACCGACAACACCTTGCTCAATGTGGAATTTATCGAGTTTAGTGATGTCCGATTAGCAGTTGATACACTGAGTGTGTCACCAATTCTATCTTTAGCCAACAAAGCCATCTTGATTGATGAAGGAGATTCCGGTTCAACCGTTGCTACTTTTAGTATTAACCTATCTAGTGTCACAACCGAAGATGTAGTAATCAATTTTGCTACCCGGTCAAATGACGCTAATGCCGGAGTTGATTTTACTGAGACTACAGGTCAGTTAACAATCTCTGCTGGGGAAAGTTCAGGCGAGATTGCTGTAGAAGTTCTAGGTGACACTGATATTGAGGGTGACGAAGCTGTTTTTCTTGATCTAAATGTGGTTTCTGGTGGGACATTTGCTAATGGAGCAATGACAGAAATTGCTGGGGTTAATATATTGGATAATGATAGTAGGATTACTTTACCATTTACTGGCTTGCCAGTAGTATCTGAAGGGAATCCCGGAGAAAATTCAAATGAACTTATTTTAACCCTCGAACGTTTTGGTGGTTTAAATGGAAGCGATACAATTGAAGTTGAAATTGTCTCTGCTGGTGATAATCCTGCTCAAGCATCTGATTTCGTCGATGGATTCTTTACTCGCCAAGTCACCTTTGCCCCTGGTGAGGATACAAAAACAATTGATATTGCCATTACTGGAGACCAGAAAATTGAAGATGATGAAACATTCGGAGTTAGGCTCAAAAGTGTTTCAGGGTCTGCGTTAGTTCCAACTGAGGATATATTATTTACAATCCTCGATGAGGATGATGATAATAAGGCTAATTTGACTAGTGTTAGCGGTATCAGGAAGCAGCAAGATGAAGATAATGTAATTATATTTGCGGCTGCTGACTTTATTAACGCTTTCAACGACGCAGATGGCGATTCCCTAAGTAAAATTCAAATTACTTCTCTGCCTGAGAATGGCACCCTAAAGCTTGGCGACACAGCAGTTACTTTAGGTCAGGAAATTGAAGTCGCAGAACTAAGCAATCTTACTTTTACCCCAGTAACAGATTTTACGGGCAATACCAGTTTTGGTTGGAATGGTTCAGACGGGACAATATATGCTGACCAACCAGCCAAAGTAGAACTCAATATTCAGCCTTTATTCCGTTTGAGCCAAAGCGATGGCATATTTCAGCCCAACAAGTCTGCCAGCGCTCAAATTCAAGTACGTTGGTTACAAAGTCCCACCCGAAATTATGAGTTTGGCTTTATTCCCGTAGATGATGCCAATGGTGGATTAGACACCGATGGCGATGGAATCATCGATATTAACCCGGATGACCCAAATTACCAAACAGCAGCTTTGAACCGCAAGCAGGCGATTTTCAATGGGAATCAGAGCAATTCTAATAATGTCCTCACCCGTGAAAATGCCCAAGGGGACTTTATAGTTTCCGAAGGACAATCAATTACTCAACTACAATCAGCTACTTTGATAACTGGCTTCAATATTTTTTACCTCAGTGATGACACTCAGACTACCTTCTCTACAGATAACAACAGCCAGAACCTAGGGGTTAGTGAAGGGACGGGCTATAACCAACTCCAGTTTACAGATAGTCAAGGGGAAGCAGTCAGTTTTGAACTCAGTCCTACACCAGTTCTAGTTACTCCCGGTAACTCAACCAACCGGGTGCAGGCAGAAATTAGTCTCTCTCGAATAGCAGATTTTGAAAACACCATTGGGCTTTATGCAGTAGACAACCTCACCGGTGGAATTGACATCAATGGCGATCGCATTATTGACTTTAAACCTGGCGATATAGGCTATTCCCAAGCTGCTGTTGAGCGTGCTGTTACCTTCTCTGCTCCTAGCAATGGTGGTACTAGTTCCACAACTGTGGACTTGCAGGGAGGACAGGTGTTAGGGCTATTTTTGATTGCCGATGCCGATGTCAACAATTTTCTCTCTCAAAATCCTGACAACAAAGTGGATGGTGGACCATTAGCTTACTTCTCTTTTACGGAAGCTAACCCCGACAATAAAATTCACGTAATGCAGCTAGGGAGTGGCGATACTAATATCTTTGGATTTGAGGATCAGTTCTCAGGAGGAGACCAGGACTTTAACGATATCATTGCATCAGTAACTTACCAAAATTTTATTTAAGTATTACAATAGTTACAAATAGCACTATGCAGAGAGCGAAAAATTTTGGGTGATGAATTAGGCTAGGGTGTGTTTTCAAACTATAACTACAACAAAATTAATGCGATTTCTAACATAGGTGTATAATTTATAGCAAGTTTTTCGTATCGGGTGGCGATCGCATTACCAAAGAATTGGAAGATGTGGGTAGACAATATGCGGTCGATATTCCCGACCGCAACCAGGTATATTATTTTAAACACATCACCGTGATGGGAGAATTCTTCCATCACGCCAAGACGTTGATCACTTACCGTGGCCAGTCGGCTTCGGCACCCAAATGGGACTACGAGCCATCCAGCGAATCCTGCGGCTAGTGGATGACCTTGGAGCCCTTACCAAATAAAAACTTGGATCGAAATCCTCCAGGGACTTCAACGCCAGACCTAGAAATCGTGATCCCGGCTTCTACGCGAGATATGTATTTTGCACACGTGTCAAACACCCCTTAGCCGATTGGCTGTGACACCCATTTGGGTTAACCTCTTTTTGTCGCTAACCCAAATGGCGTAATGCTGTTGAACTAAGCCGGAGAGTTACCCCTCCGACTCGTCTGCAAAAAGGAGCGTGAATCTTTCGACTCACTCCGCTCCTCGGTAACACAGCCCAAGTCATGAGTACCAGTAGTCACCCGAATCAGAATATTTTTTCTGGTTTTCTCGTGATGACAGTGTCGATGTAGGAGTTGTAGATTATCCCTTCGATTCGTTTCCCCTAAAGATTTAGGAAGGATATTGTCGAGTTCTATGTAAAAATGAAATACCTTTAATGGGCGTTATTGGTACTTCAGTTCACCTCTTTCCGCAGTAGCGTCATACTTACAAGAAAAACATGACCATATACATTGGTTTTCGCAATCTTTATGTATGTCATGACTTTTGATTTTTGGTATCAGCTAGCCTTTGAGTTAGCTAATGATTCTCTTTACAAATCAGCTCTTAAACAGCTAGTGTCTAAAAGATTGATCAGATTTTACAGCTAGAGCCTGTCGTCAAAACTATGAGTTGGGATAAAAAGTGGGTAGACTTCCTGATAATTGTTATCAGGAAGTCAAGTGGCCGTGTGGAGCGTGGCCACTTATCTGTTTAGATCTCCATTAGGTGTTTTGCCACAACGCAACTGATCAGCTTGATCGGATTAAGGCGCTGTAACGAGGGTGACAGGGGGAGGATTCCATGCACCAGTTAGCACCTCCAGTTTAGGCGAATATAGTCTCAACATGAGTTGAAACTCACTTGTAGGTGCTGGGAGCCAGTTGGATTGTTTGAGTTTGCCTGGATAGCTGTGCTGGATATAGAGATCGAGCGAACCGTCACTGTTGTAATTCAGGGAATTGCGATCACCGATAGCGTAACGCTTAATCGCATTATCGACAAACAACCCACTGGAATCATACATCGTCAGAGACCAGAACCCATTAACTGGCAATGAACCATCATCAAAGTGCAACACATAGTTATTGTTGCCATCATAGGGTGTCCCCTCTGCATCAGAAGCTGATAGGGGATAAATCGCATCTTCCGGCACGTTATATCCTAACCCGTGCAAACCACCCAGATTAGCCCGACGTAAGTATGAGGTGCCATAGGTACCTATAAATTCACGAGAAATTTCCCAACCATTGTAGTTTGACTTCGTTGCGCTTGTTTCGCTAAAGATCAACGCCTGACCCTGATCCACGGCAGACTCAAGTTTAGCCTGGATATCGGGGTCAAGGGCTGCAAAATTAAAGTCTTCTCCCACAACAATACCAATTTCTGAAAGCTGTTGCACCAAGTTCCAGTCCATCCTATGGGGAGGATTGTGCTTCAGCACCTCTGCAAACAAAGTAAAGTAGGTCTCGGCATCCATTGCGTTTACCACAACGTCCGGCTCGATATTTATATCACAGGTTTCTTCTCGTAGTACACCTAGGGGCTGAACAACGGCAGGCCATTGGCTAAGGGGAGTTAGCGTATACTGATTTTGAATAGCCCAGACATTTTTATAGTCTAGTACACCGTTGGTTAGGGTGCGTCCAATAATGAAACTTTGGTTAGTGGGAATGGGGATGGGTCGCAGATCACTAGGTAAGTTGCCCTCCCAATCGGGACCGACAAAGGCGAAGTTACCTGCCTCGTTGCCCGTTGTGCGTGTTCCAGGAGATGCTACCGAATCAGTCCACATATCCAATATCTGCATCATATAATACCGATTAGTGTCTGGAACAGAGAGCACTATTGGCTCTTGGGACACATCTAACCAGGCCGAAGAATACAAGGTATCGACGTTTGAATAGGAAGTAAGTTGAAAGGCTGGATTGGGAAAAGTCCGTACATGGAGAAACTGGTTCATTGGAGGACACTGAGCGATCCGAGCAGTGTCCTTGGTTGTCTTCTGACGGGTGACTTCCATCAGCAATGCCGGATAGGCATATATATAAGCTTGAACAGCAATCTCGGCAGCTTGATCTCCAGGTTGATCCGCAGGGCGGTCAATTTGAGCCATTGCTGGTGGAATTAGAGTACTGAAGAAGGTGATGGCGATCGTCAAGACCACAACCAACCTCGAAATACAGTTCCAAATCATTGGTAAATTTCCTCAAAGCGATTGAATCACAAGGTTTGGGCGACGTCCCACAATAGGATTCGAGTTGTTTTGGGACAGGCTGTACAACTGTTACTTACTGGACTTTAAATTTTTGGTATTACTTATTCCTCAAGTAAAATTTTAGGGTAAATTAGACCTCTTGAAAAAGTTTTGGTAGTGCCTATGCGGAAGTGTGGGTAGGGTAAGATGAATATTGTCCAAAAATAGTCGTATGGATCATGGAATGCCCTCTGTGCGGTCATCATAAGACCCATCAACAGGTCAAAACTAGTAAGGGAGCCGTGCGATACTACTGTCCCGAATGCCTACAAACTTTCACCGAAACGTTTGATACTCTTTACTATCGCCGACAGCAATTTATTTGGCGTCGGTCTGGGAGCTTCCTGAGGCCACAGTAAGGTTGGTGGTTAGCTATTTCAATTGGATTTGGGTTCATACTCGCAAAGGCAATACGGCAGTAGAAAGGGCTGGGGAACACTTACACCCCAGGGAGTTGGAACGACTTGATTACTTATCCCACACTTTGCTGATGCACTACCCGTCAAAGGTTGTCACCGGGAATAGAGAACCTCGCAACAATCTGTTACAAATGATCTCTCGTTATTTTTCACAAGTGGCCAAAAATAACAAAAAACGCTTGTATTACCTTGAAGGGGGATTATCGGAATTTAAGGTAGAATGTCCAGGCGAAAATATCTGGAATGGGCTTGCATGTCTACCACAGTATCCCGCGTGGATATAAACTATAATGAAGTAGCTGATTTCGCTCAACTATTTACTGGGCAAGCTTTTTATCCTTTTTGATCCACTCCAGTTAGCAAAAATTAGCGAACGGTGAGTGCTAAGGCTGCCTGGATCAAAGGTTTATACAATTGTTCGCTTAGCGTGGCCTTTTGGCCATGGATGTTAATCCGGACAAAATGGCAGCCAACGCTGCATCCGACGCTGTTTGCTTTGGGGATATTGGCCGAACCATGGGACGAACGGGAATCCAACGGGTCTTGCTTCACCTCCCCTGTCTGGATCAGGGCAGACAGCATCCATAAACAGGTCGTCAGGTGGGTCAGATGTGCCCACTTACAGGGTTGACCTATCCAGGTCTTCAACGCATTATAGATTCAGGAGTTTTTTTCACAGCATTCCTATGGTAAGAGTGGTTTATGTCCGAACGAATGCTGGCTCCCAATCACGCTTTGTCAAGTCTGGCAACTCCTTTACAGATAAAGAGTTGAGCACTTTTGACTTCACTTTTTGTCAGTCAACCAGGTGCCTAACTCAACGGGCGATTTTCAACTTGAGTCTTACAAAACTGAGATGCACTCTGTCAAAAGCCTTTTAGTGGAACTTTAGATTTTGTGGGAAAAAAGAAAAGTTTTACATCGATATGCACAAGCCGTGACCCAAAATGAGTTCTATTTATAGTTTGTATTATTGCAGTGAGGCTGAGTCGGAAATGATTCAGGCTGAATCATTGAAATTTATAACGGGTGAGGGAATCGAAGGAGATCGGTATTTCCTTGGCAAGGGTACATTCTCCAGTGAATTGTCGGGAACTCCTGATTATCAAGTCACATTAATTGAATCAGAAGAGATCGATAAATTTAATAGTGATAATGGATTGAATCTCACCTATGGCTCATTTCGCCGAAATGTCATAACTCAAGGAATCAAATTGAATCCCTTGATAGGGAAAAAATTTTTAATCGGTGATGTTGTACTTGAGGGTATTAGGTATTGTGAACCTTGCTCTCATCTGGCTAAATTCCTTGGCCAAGAAGTCCTGTCTCAAATGGTAGGTCGCTGTGGCTTAAGGGCAAAAATCATTTCAGGTGGTGTTGCTACATCAGGTCAAGAGATAAAAGTTGTTGAGAAATAAGGGCGATCGCGCCTCTTCCTTCATAAGGTTGGCGGTGATTATATGTTTATTCATCTTGATGGTTAGTTTTACACACTTTGACCCTATGTGATTAACCAGATATATTCTCCTCGCTATGGAACTTATTTGAGTTGATCAAATTCCTTCTCACTAATCCCTAACTGCTTAAGTATTTCTCGAAATAACCAACTTCCAATCTCAGCATTCCCATGAACAGGAATAGTGGTTGACCGTTTCTTGATGCAGTCGCTCATGGGGGGAACCCCCAAGACCGCGCTGCATCGCTCCATCCGGATGCTTCCAACGGGCATGACTTCCTTTTTGACGAACTTTCTGAAACCCTAATTGTTTAGCCACTTATTCTTACGGTTTTAGCTAAAGCTTGCCTGAAAAACAGTTACCTCGACATCATCAGGGAAAATTTTGCCTTCTTCGAGGTATTCTTCTTGAATCATCTCAAAAACAGGATTTAATTCACACAGAGCTGCCTCAGGAGTTTCTCCCCAGGCATGACATCCTTTAATCGCTGGAATATAGGCGACAAAAGTTCCGTTGTCATCGGGACGTAAAATAATTTTATAGTCCTTTAATGATTTCATTATATCGGCTAATGTTGACTTCTTTTGAATTTTATCTAGGCAGGTTCGCCTAGGGCTAGGATTTTCCACTCCTTGTGGTTTCTAGATCCTGTCTTCTTGTTGGATTTGTTCAAGGGACAGTTTTTTAATTTTTTATATGAGTCGATTTTCGCTTAGTGGTATTTGCTATCATCATTAATTACGTTTCTTTGATTAGATTTTTTGACTTAGTATAACACGATCGCCTTTGGCGGCTGCTTTGCAGCATCGCACAAGCGCGGAAGCTGAGACCTTGGCCTTTCGGCCACGCTACGCGAATGGCCACGCTTTGGGAACGCTTCATCGCCTTTGGCGGCTGCTTTGCAGCATCGCACTTACAATTAAAGAGAAAATCTTAATGCCAAAGAGACGGGGCATAACTCTTTGAAGCAATTTAAACCTACAACCGATCAATCTCATCCATACTCAACCCTGTATATTGGGCAATATCCTGAGCAGGTAACCCTGCGGCCTTCATCTGCTTAGCAATCTGCTGTTTTTCTTCCTGTCTACCTTCTGCTTTACCTTGTTGTCTACCTTGTTGTCTACCTTCTGCTCTACCTTCTGCTCTACCTTGTTTGATACCTTGTTTGATACCTTGTTTGATACCTTGTTCTATACCTTGTTCCAAGGTTTCATCAATCAAGGTTTGGGTAACATTGTACATATCCCGGTAGACCTTCAGGCTATCCTGATATAGCGCTTGCTCCCTAGATGAAAAATTGGCAATCTCTGCCACATCAAATAGCTGGGCAAACACATCCTCTTGCAACGGTAATGGGGGTTCATTCAACTGGGCTAGGTGTTTTAATAAAAATAACCACTTGTCAAAATGGGACTCCAACTCATCAACAGACTTGGTAAATTTCGGTAGCTCAACATAAATAAACTTAAGCTTATCGTAGAACACTTCACAGTGCTGATTTTTCAACTCCACCACATGTAGCAGTTCCGACTCATGCTTGTGGTCATCAAATACAAAATCTAAAATGCCAACCGTATAAACTGCTGTAAGCTCATAGTTCCAAAATCCCTGTTCAGCCTGTTCTTGGATCGGGAAAGTAGAATAATAGACACTTCTATCCTTAAACAAATTTTGCTTAGCCTTCTGCATTTCTACGATGAACCGTTCACCAGTCTCGCTCTGACAATAAATATCAAAAATAGCCCTTCGATCCACTAAAGTATTGCCCAAAAACTCTGGATTCTTAAAAGTGACATCCTTCAGGTGATGATGGGGAGGCAACAGAGTATTCAAGAAGTCGATCAGCAGTGCCTTGTTTGGCTCAGTGCCAAAGACACGTTTAAAGCCGAAATCCGTGAGCAGGTCTATGTATTTATCTGGCAACGGGAAAACCATATCAAAATGCTTTTATGGCTGATAGGGAGTAGGAACCCACCCCTAACCCCTCCCAGGAGGGGAAGGGAGTAGGGAGT
>NZ_CEYLVT010000027.1:0-51071 GCF_982860115.1 Moorena sp. | reverse complement strand
GAGAGAATAGCTATAACTAGTAATTTTCACGATAGCGCTGGGAGCAGTAGCTCCTAAAATAGAAAAGGTTTAATGAGCGCGGAGATTGTCACGATAAAATAGAAATTATTGATTTGCTATAATAACCTAAGCTATTAGCTATTAGCTTATGTGCAGGATTGAGAAACAAAAAGAAGCTAACCCTAATATTCGCCAACTTTTGACTGACGGTCTAGGTCAAGCAGATATCATTTCATTGGAAGTTGAATCTGCCAATAATCAACATCCTTGGATGGAATTTGCTGGTATGTATGCCAAC
The DNA here is from genome assembly GCF_982860115.1 of Moorena sp. Lineage (NCBI taxonomy): Bacteria > Bacillati > Cyanobacteriota > Cyanophyceae > Coleofasciculales > Coleofasciculaceae > Moorena > Moorena sp. The sequence continues at coordinate 50,773 of NZ_CEYLVT010000027.1, read as the reverse complement.
AATCCTCTGTTTGATGAGGTGCTAGGAGATATAGCAGCCTATCGTCACGAAATTGATGCAGAAATGGAAGACTATTATCGCCAAGTTGATGCCAAGGAGATAGTGATCTAAGCATATGCGCTACGCGCACATGCTTACGGGCTTCCTCCCCACTAGCAAGGATGAAGCCAATGCCCTTACTGTCGAGTCTTTTAAACCTCAGGGGGTGACAAGCGCTCTTTAAAATCTTACAGGGGTTAGGTTTTAGGGGTTAGGTGTTAGGGAAGAATGTCCGTGCGGGATGGATTGATTAAAACTATCATTGACGAAGTCTTGTAAAAATTGCTTCAATAGAGAGCAATACAAATGACTCCGATGCGCTCATTTTACCCAAAACCTAAAACCTAAAACCTAACACCTATCTAGCTTTGAGCTTTGTTGTCACCCCGTGAGCTTTTAAACTCTTGTCATGTAATTATTTTTTGAACAAAAGTCCATACAATTAATTGCTGCCTCAGAATTAGCAACTGAGGGATGCACGGTACATTTAAGACGATAATCACCAGTAAAAAACTGACAGTTAGAACAGGGAATTTGATGCAGTCGTTTGGCAACAGCAAAACTTTCTCGGACTGCTGACAAAACGCTCCAAGCTAGAATCATCGTTATCCCCCAAGCCAAACAAAAGCAAATCAGGTTTAGATAAGGCTGGAGGGCATAGATCAGTACGTAAAGGAGTTGAAACACAATTTAATCTTTGCTCCTAATAACTAAAAGGGAATATCATCTAAATCGTGTTGATGACTAGGGCTACCAGAGGTTGGGTTTTGAGGAGATGAAGACCCAAAAGAAGACTCAAAACTTTGCTCAGTATTTTGTTCAGTGCTGGTATAAGCAAAATCTTGTTCGGTATTGTTGGGATAAGAAACTGATGACGACATCCGATGTTGATCCATCGATACAACCTTATCATAGGTTTGGGGAGAGGATGGTTCTGGGGTACGCTGGAAAGTTCTATCCGAGGCCATAACTTGTGGCTCGAAGTGATCATCTGTTCCCAATTTGTGAATCCGGGAAACATTCAATTCTGCCCGTTTTTCCTTGAATCCTTCTGGTCGCTCAATCACATTCATCCTTAAGCTACCTTCAATCACCACGCGATCGCCTGTGGAATAGTTTGTTTTAATTTCATTAGCCAAATATTCCCCCCAACCTACCACTTTTAAGGTGGATGGGGATTCCTCAGCCTTGACACCAGCGAATTGTACTAGCATCTGAGTCAGGGGTGTCTGATTCTCTGAGGTGTAACGGAGTTCTGGATCCTGAATAATTTGTGCCATTAAAATGCAGCTGTTCATCTCCTATCTCCCTTGTCCTTTTAATGTTGACTCTTTATTATAGAACAAGCGTACCAATACTCTTGGCTTTTCTTTGAGTGAACTTAACCTACCAACAATTAACTACCAACAAGGGCATAGCGGTGACTTTCCTGAGGTCTACAAAAACTCTTAGAAAAGGCACCGCTATGCCTGTTAACGTAAGCATTCAGCCGTCAGCTAAAGGCCTGTGGCCACGCTACGGGAATGGCTGATAGCTGATAGCTGATAGCTGATAGCTGATAGCTTACCTGTTAACAGCCGATCAATCGGATTTATGACACGGATTTATCACACGGCTGAAGGTTGTGCTTCTACACCTTGTTCTTTTTCAACGAATTCCTGAACATGGTTGCGATAATGCTTGAGATTTTCCTCGACCCAATCCCGGTCATCGCTGTTGGCAAAAATATGGACTAAGGGTTCGCCAGCATCGGGTAAAATCAACACCCAGTTATCATTTTGGGGGTTGATAATTTTAACGCCATCAACAAGTTCGAGCTGCTCACTGGGATGGGTTTCGACCAGATGACGCATCAGGCTACCCTTAACTGTCCAAGGACAGCGCAGAGTAACGTTTTTGTACCATACGCGGGGGAGTTCGGCGCGAATATCAGCAAGCGATCGCTCTTGGACTGTCAGCATTTCGATCAACTTGGCGATTCCAAACATGGCATCAAAGCCTGGATGTAGTTGGGGGAAAATAAAGCCCATATCCCAACTGCCTCCCAAGACCACATTGGGGTTGCTTTGAGAAGCTTCCATCAGTGCTGTGGGGTTAGCTTTGGTGCGGATCACCTTGCCATCATGGCGTCGGGCAATTTGTTCCACCGCACTTGATGTCTGGACTGGAACCACCACAGTTCCCCTGGGATTAGAGGTTAACATAATATTGACCATCAGTGCAGTCAATACCTCACCTCGAATCGACATTCCCGATTCATCCACCAAAATAAACTGTTCCCCATTAGCAGAGACCTGCACGCCAAAATTGGCTTTTAGAGCCTCGACCACCTGACCCAGCTGATTGAGCAAACTCTCTCGTTCTTCTGTGGAGATAGCTGTTTGTTTCAAACTGGCATTGAGGACTACTGCATCAGCGCCAAATTTCGCTAACAGTTGGGGTAAAACCGCACCAGACACGGCATAAGCATAGTCAATAACTACCTTAGCACTACTGTTGCGAATTGCCTCTACATTGAGATGCTTCTCAAAAGCAGTACCGTAGATATCGATTAACTGGATCGGGTAGTTAACATTGCCGATATCATTGATCTGGACTCGTCTTAGGTCTTCTTTAAAGTAAGCCCCCTCAATTTTTTTCTCTTTACCCTTGCTGACATTAATTCCCTTGGCATCAATAACTTCGATCAGAATATGATCTGGTCGGTCAGGATGCACGCGCACATGGATACCTCCCTCAACCCCTAGGGTTGGTACCACGGTGCGAGCTACGGGAATTGCGGTTGCATCTAGGTTCTGGACATCAATACCTACAGACATCAATCCCCCAATCAAAGACCGGGTCACCATGCGACAGATACTACGCTGGTCACGGGAGAGTGATACTTGGGAGCCTAGTTTTAAGGTAGACCCATAAGCGGCTCCCAACTTAACGGCAAATTCGGGAGTAATATCGATGTTGGCTAAGCCTTGGACACCCCGCTGACCAAAAAGATTCCGTTGGGCAGTGTTGCCCCAAATTAAATTGATATTCAATGTTGCACCTGATTCTATAGTTTTATTTGGCCAAACCCTTACAGTGGGACTAATTTGAGCTTCTTCTCCGACTTTAGACAGGGAACCGACAACGGCACCTTCGAAAACTTGAGCACGACGGTCTACCCTGGTTCCCCTGGAAATGGTGCAGGCACTCAGATTAACCTCTTCACCAATCAACGCTCCATTCCAAATAATCGGTCGTTTCAGGTGAGCGTGGGCAGAGACGGTAACATTATCCCCAATTACTGTTCCTGCTTCGATGTGGGCGTTTGGACCAATCCGGCAGTTGCTACCAATTAGTACTGGGGTTTCAATCTTGGCAGTAGGGTCGATATAGGTATTTTGTCCCACCCACATTCCTGAGGATTGTTCTGGGTAAGCAAAGTCTAGTGTGACCTTATTCATTAAGCCGTCATACTGGGCTTCTCGGTAAGCCTCCAGGTGACCGACATCACACCAATATCCCTCAGCTACATAGCCATACATTGGCTCATCGTTCTCGAGCAGTTTTGGAAACAGGTCTTTAGAAAAGTCACATTCCTCATTTGATGGCAGGTACTCTAGAACCGATGGTTCAAGAATGTAAGTGCCAGTGTTAACAGTATCGGAAAAAATTTCTGAGGTCGAAGGTTTTTCCAAAAATCGGCGGATGCGCATTTCCTTATCGGTAATCACCACCCCGAACTCAACGGGATTAGGAACGCGAGTTAGGATTAATGTCGCCTTTGATTTCTTAGCTTTATGAAATTCAATCGCAGCAGTCAAATCAAAGTCGGTGATGCTATCACCACTAATGACTAAAAAGGTTTCATTGAGTAATTCGGAAATATTTTTAACACAACCTGCAGTCCCCAGAGGCTGTTCTTCTTCTACCGCATAGGTCATCTTTACCCCAAAGTCACTGCCGTCTTGGAAGTAGTCCCGCATGACATCTGGGAGATAGTACAGAGTGGCAATGACCTCATTGATATTGTGCCGTTTGAGTAGATTAACGATATGTTCAGCAATGGGTCGATTCAGGATTGGCACCATGGGCTTGGGCAGATCACAGGTCAACGGTCTCAGCCGTGTTCCTGAACCACCAGCCATCAGCACTGCTCGCATAATTCCTCCTCTTTTAACCCGTTAAGGGGTTTGATCATGTTGTCTACGTTCATTTGTCTTGTTATGGGCTTTTTTTAGTGAAGTACTTTCCTCCACAAACAGTGACTTGATCTCAAAACCGTGATTTTGGTATGGCCTAGTCGATAGTGAGTCATAAAAGAGTGCTTTCGACAAAGACTGGTGGAACCATAACTAACGACACTGGTGTCGCCAAGTTTCCTCCGACCTCAGAAGAAAGATCGCGCGTTAACCCGCTGCTTCTTCATTCAGGTAATGATCACTACTGAGTTTGGCTAGTCTGTCACTCCTAAGGGTCACACCACAAATGAAGACTAGAGAAACTGGATCTGGATCAATGCTACTTTGAGCTGTAATCCGAATCAATTCGTAGGTGCGCTTTCAGGTCGCACCGGTTGATTAACCTACACACTTATGGTATTGAGGTCATGGTCTAACACTGGCTTGATAAGGTAAAATTATCATTAATATGAAAATTATCTTATAAAAAGCACCGGAGGTAAAAAAGCATGTAACAATAACCAAATGTCTTCTACCCAGATTCAACAAGGGTAGTTAAAACGTCACCTTGGGCTCGCTTTTCCTCCCTGTCAGGCGAGACGCCTATCTTACTTGAGACGGGGTTTCCAAATATGGCAAGATTTTTGATGAATGGCTAACTTAATTGTCTTCGGGTTACTGGTAGTCTATGGGTATGGCGTGTGGAAATTCTGGAGGGGGTTTGAGCGCACTGACTTCAGCCGCAGCTTAACCAATCGGATAGCGTTGTCACTGTTGTGGCCAGCTTTAATCGTTGCCAATAAGTCCTATCGCAAAAACTTTACTAAAGCCCTTAAGGGCAGATAGGAGTGCTAGATAGCAGTGGCCGTATTTGGCTGATTGGTGGCACCACGGAAAGTGTTACTCTGGCAAATGCGATCGCATCCAGGAGGATTCCCTGTACAGTAACGGTTACCACAACGGCGGCTAAATCCCTCTATCCCCAAACCCCAAATTTAAGGGTTCGAGTCGGACGTTTAGATACAAATGAGCTAGAGCAGTTTTTGGAGAAGCATGGTATTGTAGCGATCCTAGATGCCTCTCACCCCTATGCGGTGGAAATTTCCCAAATAGCGATTTCAGCCGCTTGTGCTCGGCATATACCTTACCTACGTTTTGAACGGCAACAGCTAAATTCTCAGGTAAGTTCTGAACTAGACAATTCACCAATCATTTATCTCAATAGTTTCCAAGAGCTGATTTCTGGTAACTATCTCCATCAGCAGCGGGTATTACTGACCATCGGTTACAAACATTTACCCTTATTCCGTAGCTGGCAAGACCAGTCAACCCTATACGCCAGGATTCTGCCGAGTGTTACTGCCATCGATGTAGCGATCGCGTCTGGATTTAGCCCAAATCGAATTATTGCCCTGCGCCCTCCGATACCAGCTGAGTTGGAAAAGGCACTCTGGCATCATTGGGACATCTCTGTGGTTGTCACCAAGGCCTCTGGGGTTGCTGGGGGAGAAGATATCAAACGAGCCCTAGCTACTGAGTTAGGCATCTCCCTAGTTATCATTACTCGCCCAGTTGTTGATTATCCCCAGCAAACTAGCCATGTATCTGTGGGATTGGAGTTTTGCGATCGTTATGTTTGAACTCTCTCCCCGTAAATAACAGATAAGCATATGCGCTACGCGCACGCTACAGGAACAGGCGTGAGCCTTGGCCAAAGGCCATGCGGGGCGCGTTTGGCTCACGGCTGAATACTTAAAAGCAAAGCTTAAACCATAGCTGGTTCGAGTAATTTGATATTAGAAAAGTTGAATTCAGTAGCTGTGCGCCCTTTTTCCTCGATGGCATAAACCACTTGACGAGTCATAATATAATAATCATCAACTTTTTCAAAGCTGTCTTCAAACTCTCGTTTAGCCATCAAATCACCAGTTTTGGCATTGCGAAAAATGGCATTGTAGCCTGAAGAAATATACCCTTCTCCTGTATCTAGGCTATCGTTGGTATTAATTGTAAAAGCCATCGGACCCATCACCCGACTGACATGACAAATTTCCTGCCCTCGGACTTTATAGTTAGACCCCATAGCATCACCCTTGACAAAAATTTCTACTGCACCAGTAGAATCATTGTCACCAAAGCTAAATTGGTTTTTACCATGGGCTTTTTCAAAGGATGACCGCTTACGGTGGGTCACAATATCCCGCATCTGGTTATAGACACTTTCTTTGACCTTGTCATCATCAAACCCACTGACGTCAACACTGTGATCACCATTAATGCGAACTTGACCAGTGTATACTTCATCACCTTGCTTAATTTCCAAGTCAGCTTTGTAACCAGGAAAATCGTCGTCCCAGGTGTAGCGGTTGTCGTAAGCCGCCTGGAATACTTCACGAGCTGTTGCGTTTTCGATCATAGTCTTGCTAAGTCAACCGATAGTTTATCCAAAGACTACTCATTCACTAATCTCTGACGCTGGTTATTATAGCATTACTACTTTACCTAGAATCTTTAAATTGGGTGAAATACTTTAAGCTAACTTTAATCTAAAAATAATACTAACATTTTTAACCATTACTCCCAAATTTATCATGCTTTGGAAGAAGTATAGGTAAGTTTAGTTGAAATTTTCCACAAAAAGCGTGCCAATCCTACCGTTATATTTTATAAATAATGAACTGTTAACTATTAACAGGTCAGCTGACTTTCTTTTAATTCCATAGTATGGTAATAGTAAGCTAAACAGTGGATGGTTAATCCATATCAGTTGCTTGATTGGAAATCATCACAGGAACTTGATAAAGAGGTACTGTAAAGGTAACTGTTGACCCTAAATTTTCCCCCATACTGAAAAAATTGACCACACCCCCCATAGTTTCAATCAGCTTTTGGGATATGACTAGACCTAAACCCGTGCCGCCATATTGGCGAGTCCGGGAACCATCGACTTGGGTAAATGTTTGAAACAGCCGGTCTTGCTGGTCGAGGGAAACACCGATGCCAGTATCAGCAACTCGAACTTTAACCAATCCTGGGAATTCTGTACCTTTGAAAGTTATCTTCTTTCGGATCACCTCAGCACTAACAGTCACCCCACCTTCATCAGTAAACTTAATGGCATTACCGACTAGGTTTAACATGACCTGTAGCAGCCTTTGATAGTTACCATACATAACAATGCCATCATAGACATCAGGCATTTCAATTCTGAGGCTGAGGTTTTTTAGCTCGGCTTGATTGATCGTAAAGTCCTCAACTTTTCTAAACAGAGACTCTAATTCTACTGGAGCGAGTTCTAGCTCCATTTTACCCGCTTCAATCTTGGCAATATCCAGGATATCATTAATAATATTGAGCAGATGCAATGCAGAATTGTAGGCTTCTTGGATAAAATCCCGTTGCTCCTGTGGATCGTCTGCCATGCCATCAAGAACCAACTTGAGAAACCCAATCATGCCATTGAGAGGGGTGCGTAACTCATGGGAAGTATTAGCCAGAAAATCACTTTTGTGGCGAGACGCTTCTTCAGCCCTTTCGCTAGCTATTTCTAACTCCTTGTAAAGGGTGCCATGAGCGATCGCTGTGCCGACTTGCTCAGCCAATTCTCCCACTAACTTTATTTCTGCAGCACTCCATTGACGGCGATGGTCACACTGCTGTAGGCAAATCAAACCATTAGGTTCATCTTTATAGGAGGTTGAAACCACCAACACAGACAACTGTTCCCATTCACCAGGAACAATGTGTTCTACCAGCAGTGGCTCCTGACTAGTGAGGGCTTGTTCCAGGTAAGGCTCAGAATCTAAGGGTAGCAGTTGTTTGGCCATTGACCGTAAGGGCTGTTGGCAATATTCTGCCTGCACCTTGGTTACCCGTGCGTCTGGTTTGTAATAGCACACGAGGCAACGGCTGACCTGGAGTGCCTCCCCTAGACTTTGGGCAGTTTGTTGCCAAATGGTATCTAGATCGAGGGTACGACGAATCTGCCGGGAAATTTTGGTGAGTAATTGTTGATGGGGGTCTACACTGAGGTTTGTAGGAGATTCCTGCCATTCCAATGTTGATGATTCCGGCAACAAGTGACCCATAACTAGAACGGTTGTTGCAACGCCCTCCGGTGGCAAAATGGGGCTAATGACCAACTCAAAGGCAAAGGATTTGTCCTGGTAACAAAACGATTGAAGACAACGTTCAGGGGAACGCTTGCTCAAAATTCTCTGAAGCCTCTCTTGGTAGGCTTCGGCTTCAGTCGGGCAGAATGCATCTTCTAGGGGAAGTCCCACCACTTGTGTCAAACTCAGACCATATTGCTCAGCAGCTTGCCAGTAAAAAGAAAGGCATTTGCCCGATGCCTCTTGAGTATAAACCAGCTCACACCCTAAACCCTGCAAAAAGTTAGAATCACCTTGTGCACTAGCGGATTGCCTATTTATATATCCAGTTTGAAAACATTGAAAATTCACAGGTGCAGCCATTAAAAGAAACCTGGAAACTACAAGCAACACCGGGAGCCTCAGTTCCCGTTTCAACACGTAAATGCAACCAACCAACCCTAACCCACGAGCCAATGGCAACCTCTCAAAGTAGATGCCTTTACCTCTTGTATATCAATCGTTCCACTCACCTCGGGGTGGCAGGGGCGGATTTCGGTCAAAGGTACGGGCTAATTCCTGATCTGTTGCCCTTTCACCCCTGAGCCATTGACGAATTGCCGTTTCTATTACTTTACTCGGATCATTAGTCAAGTGTTTGATTTGATCCAAGAGTTCCGTATCCAAATGAATAGAAATTTCTTCTTTGTCAGCTGAACGTGATAGATCTACGTTAGTAGCTTTGGTAGACTCAAGGTGGTTTTCAAGCAAACCCTCTTGATGCAAGGCATGATCATTCATAATCAATGGGCTAATAACACTACTAATATAACTTTACGATAACTGACAATTAGCCTGGCTCACTTATAACCATTCCAGGGATAGTACCCTTACCTCTGACGGAAAACATTAAAATACATTAAGTTGATCATGAACTCAATAGACCAGTTATTGACTGGGTTTATACCAATAGCTTATGACTGATGCCCCTGTCTCTCATATTCGTAATTTTTCGATTATCGCCCACATTGATCATGGGAAATCGACCTTAGCTGATCGCCTACTGCAAGCTACTGGTACCGTAAGCGACCGCCAGATGAAAGAACAGTTCCTGGACAATATGGATTTGGAACGGGAGCGGGGAATTACGATTAAGCTGCAAGCGGCTCGGATGAACTATACTGCTAGCGATGGTCACGAGTACGTTCTCAATTTAATTGACACTCCCGGTCATGTGGATTTCTCCTATGAAGTGTCGCGCTCACTAGTGGCTTGTGAAGGAGCACTGTTGGTAGTCGATGCATCCCAGGGTGTAGAGGCTCAAACTCTAGCAAATGTTTACCTAGCCCTTGAACACGATCTAGAGATTATTCCCGTTCTAAATAAAATAGACTTGCCTGGAGCTGAACCGGAAAGGGTAAGTACCGAAATCGAAGATATCATTGGTCTTGATTGTAGCCAAGCAATTCGAGCATCAGCCAAGGAAGGTATCGGTATCGACGAAATCCTGGAATCTATTGTACATCTAATTCCAGCTCCAACCAATACCGTAGAGCAACCCCTAAGGGCGTTGATTTTTGACAGTTACTATGATGCTTATCGTGGCGTAATCGTTTATTTTAGAGTGGTCGATGGCACTCTAAAAAAAGGCGATCGCATTCGCTTGATGGCATCTCGCAAGGAGTACGAAATTGATGAGCTAGGGGTGCTTTCCCCTAACCAAGTCCAAGTGGATGAACTCCATGCGGGTGAAGTTGGTTACCTAGCTGCTGCCATTAAGGCGGTAGCGGATGCCCGTGTGGGTGACACCATTACTTTAGCAAAAGCAGCAGCTATTGACCCTTTACCGGGATACACGGAAGCCAAACCCATGGTTTTTTGTGGCTTGTTTCCCACTGATGCTGACCAGTATAAGGATTTAAAGGAAGCATTAGATAAGCTCAAGCTCAATGATGCTGCCCTGAACTACGAACCAGAAACTTCCTCTGCCATGGGCTTTGGATTCCGCTGTGGCTTCTTAGGCTTGCTGCACATGGAAATTGTCCAAGAGCGCCTGGAAAGGGAATATGATTTGGAGCTAATCACCACTGCCCCTTCAGTGGTGTATCAAGTGACCACCAATCAGGGAGAAGTCCTTGAAATTGATAATCCGAGTACTCTGCCATCCCCCCAAGAACGGGAAAAAATTGCCGAACCCTATGTCCGGGTAGAAATGATTACTCCAGAAACCTATGTTGGGACTCTGATGGAACTCTGTCAAAGCCGCCGTGGGGATTTTAAGGATATGACTTATCTTGCCCAAGGACGGACTACTTTAATTTATGAATTACCCCTAGCAGAAGTGGTTACTGACTTTTTTGATCAAATGAAGTCTCGCTCTCGGGGTTATGCCAGTATGGAGTACCAACTCATTGGTTACCGAGATAATCCCTTAGTCAAGCTGGATCTACTGATTAATGCGGAACCTGTGGACTCCCTGGCCGTAATTGTTCACCGAGACAAAGCTTACTATGTGGGTCGGACCTTGGTGGAGAAACTTAAGGAACTTATTCCCCGCCACCAATTTAAAATTCCTCTTCAAGCGGCTATTGGTAGTCGAGTAATTGCTAGTGAACATATTCCCGCTTTGAGAAAAGATGTATTGGCTAAATGCTACGGTGGTGACATTTCCCGGAAGAAAAAACTTCTCCAAAAGCAGGCAAAAGGGAAAAAGCGGATGAAGGCTGTAGGCACTGTTGATGTTCCCCAGGAAGCGTTTATGGCAGTATTACGTCTTGACCAAGGCTAGAGGGGGGATTCAGTCATTAAACGTCTAGACCTGAAAGCCGAGTACTAATTTCGTAATGCTTACTACCAACTAGGGTAATTCTCAACTAGTCAGCCAATAAAATTTGATCATAACCTTCGGTAATTACTGAATCGGTTTTCAAGGTAGGTGAACAACTATATGGGGAGATATATATCCGGAATTTTTGCCATAAATTAAAAAAAAATTGTCTAACTGGACACTGTTAAACTCAGAGGTTAGTTTAGGATTGATTTCACATCACCAAAGTTCAGTTGCATGAGAATCCTAGTTACTGGTGGGGCTGGTTTTATCGGCTCCCATCTAATTGATCGTTTGATGGCAGAAGGTCATGAAGTTATTTGTCTGGATAACTTCTATACTGGCCACAAACGGAATATCCTCAAATGGCTGGCACACCCCTACTTTGAGTTGGTCCGCCATGACATCACTGAACCGATTCGGTTAGAAGTTGATCAAATATACCACCTTGCTTGTCCAGCATCCCCAGTTCACTACCAGTACAATCCCGTCAAGACTATCAAAACCAATGTCCTGGGTACCCTATACATGCTAGGGTTAGCCAAACGGGTGAAGGCGAGATTCTTATTAGCGTCCACGTCTGAGGTATATGGGGATCCGGATGTTCATCCCCAGTCAGAAGATTATCGGGGTAATGTTAATCCCATTGGGATCCGCAGTTGTTACGATGAAGGGAAGCGAGTGGCAGAAACCCTCGCATTTGACTACCATCGACAAAATGGTGTAGACATTCGTGTAGCCCGCATTTTTAACACCTACGGTCCTCGAATGCTGGAAAACGATGGGCGAGTCGTTAGCAATTTTGTGGTGCAAGCTCTGAAGGGGGAACCCTTAACCGTTTATGGGGATGGTTCACAGACCCGCAGTTTCTGCTATGTCTCCGACTTAGTAGAAGGACTAATTCGACTTATGAATAATGACCATACCGGACCGATTAATCTCGGGAATCCTGGAGAATACACTATATTAGAACTCGCTCAGGCAATTCAGAAAATGGTGAATCCTGATACAGAAATTATCTTTAAGCCTCTACCTCAGGATGACCCCCGACGTCGCCAACCAGACATTAGTAAAGCTAAAACTTTACTAGGTTGGGAACCTACTATTCCTTTATCAGAAGGGTTAGATTTGACAGTATCCGATTTCCGTAAGCGTTTAACTCCTCAAGAGTAAAACCAGAGTCAAACAATCAGATTTAATTAAATCAATGAACCTCAGGTCAGGGTGCCAATACTATCTTTGGCTCCAACCGTGAGACTTCCCTAACCTTTACTAACCATTGAAGTTTATATTAATTGAGGCATAGGTCCATGCGCGTTTGTGTGATTGGTACAGGATATGTGGGCTTAGTAACTGGCGCTTGCTTAGCCCATATCGGTCATCATGTAATCTGTGTAGACAACAACGAAGAAAAAGTTAAGCTGATGAAATCTGGACAGTCCCCCATCTATGAACCGGGACTGTCGGAAATAATGCAGGAGTCAGCTAATGCAGGTAGACTTGAGTTTACCACAGATTTGGCGGCTGGGGTAGACCATGGGGAAATTTTATTTATTGCAGTGGGAACTCCCCCCCTACCTACCGGAGAAAGTGACACTCGTTATGTGGAAGCTGTTGCCAGAGGGATTGGATCCCATCTCAAGGATGGTTACAAAGTAATTGTCAACAAATCAACGGTACCCATTGGTTCTGGAGATTGGGTACGGATGATTGTCCTAGATGGGGTAGCTGAACGCCAGAAATCTTTGGTAACTGCAGGAGGGCAAGCTGAAACTGAACCAGCCGAAGACATTACGGCGGATTTTGATGTGGTCAGTAATCCAGAGTTTCTCCGAGAAGGGTCAGCAGTTTACGATACCTTTAATCCAGACCGTATTGTCCTAGGAGGCAATAGCGAACAAGCGATCGCAATGATGAAGGAACTGTATCAACCAATTGTCGAACGTCAGTTTGCTGAAGACAAATCCCTTCCCCCAGTTTCTGTGCTAGCTACAGACCTCAGCTCAGCTGAGATGATTAAATATGCGGCTAATGCCTTTTTGGCTACTAAAATTAGCTTTATTAATGAAATTGCCAATATTTGCGATCGCGTCGGTGCTGATGTTACCCAAGTTGCCCAAGGAATTGGTTTAGATTCCCGGATTGGCAACAAGTTTTTACAAGCAGGAATTGGCTGGGGTGGTTCTTGCTTCCCCAAAGATGTGTTAGCACTACTCCATACCGCTGAAGATTACGGTTATGAAGCAGATTTGCTCAAAGCCACTGTCAGTGTCAACAAACGCCAACGTCTACTTGCGGTTGAAAAACTCCAGAAAGAGCTGAAAATCCTCAAAGGTAAAACAGTGGGCCTGTTGGGCTTGACCTTTAAGCCCAATACTGATGATATGCGGGATGCTCCTGCTCTAAATCTGGTGGAGGAACTAAACCGACTCGGAGCCAAGGTCAAAGCCTATGACCCAATTATTTCCCAAACTGGCATGCGTCATGGTCTATCTAACGTGATTGTCGAAACCGATCCAGAACGGTTGGCTGATAGCTGTGATGCTTTAGTCTTAGTTACAGATTGGGATCAGTTCCAGAAGCTGGACTATGGTAAGATGGCTCAGCTAATGAATAATCCGGTGATCATTGATGGTCGTAACTGCCTAGATCGGAACCAGCTAGAACGTGCTGGTTTCTCCTATTTGGGAATTGGTCGTTGAACTATATCCCCTCATCATAGAGCGAGGATTGATTGTCAAGGTAAAGTTGTCAGACCAGCTGATTAACTGTATCTGACAACTTTACCTTTTAAACTTCCCGACTTACTTTTGAGTGGGTAAAATCAAGTTGTATTGTTACTTCCTGCTCCAGGGTTCAGGACTTTCTTGGAGCCCTTTGATCACGAAATTAGCGGCATCTTTTAGGTGCGACAATCACGCGAATTAAAATCTTAATGGTAAGAGCGCACCTTTAGAATGTTTGTGATAGCCAGCTTGCAGAGCGTGATCTCTAAATTGCCATAAGTGAAATCTTGTACTAGAATAACTGAGGGGTCTGACCCCTCAGTTATTTTGTTAATACTAGCTAAATACACACACCACTACCCCAAAGGTAAAAATCCTAGTTGTTGGGATTTGCAAACAACTTTGTGTTAAGACTATTGTTGGTGTTGATCAACAACAAAACCCCAATCAGCACCCAGCACGGTTGGTAAGGGGGCATCAAGCATCTAAATTGAGTTAACTGACCAGTAATTGCCATTAACATTGGCTAGGTGATCGGCAAGTGTTAAAGTCCTACCAAAAAATCGGTACTACCCCAACAGGGTAGGTCAGGTAACTTATTTGGTTGTTAACTATGGGGGGGATTATATATGTGTGTTGATGGTTTAATGGCTTCATGGATGCCAACAACCATTGACTATCAGCCAACTAGATCACTAACCCAAGGGTGATCTAGTTGGCGACAAATGGAGCTAAGCACTAAACTCTAGTAATGGTAATTTTGGTGATAGTTTTGGCTTAGATCACTAACAGTCCAAGTAAATCCTAGGGATCTGAGCTATGGTTGGTTCAGTTTTCAACAAATCTGAGCCAAAATAATCTAGAACTGGGTGTGCCCTAAAATTGTGACCATAACTGGTCGTCAGGCAAGATCAATGAGAGTGGAGGTAGTATGAGTCGCCCAAAACCAAGCCCTTTCCTAGAGCGGCGACAGGGTTTACAGAAAGGATTGATTAGGCAAAAAACCCAGACAATCCATCAAACAACTAGTCAATGTCTGAGATGGATAGTCAAGAATGTCCTTCTATGGATGCAACTGCTTAGTACTGGGTCATTCGTCGTAGTCTGGATGCTGTCCTTCAGTGCCATTGAACCAGCCCAGGCAACTACCCTATCTAAACATACTAAGTTCTTAGAGCAGCTCCGGACAAATCAGAGCAAGGATTCAGAGCAATCCATTAGTGAAGAAAGTGAACAAGTAACCCAAACCAAAATTGTAGCACTAGGAAAGCTTGAAAGTCAACAGGAGACAATCCCTGAGCCAATTAAGACCCAAAGGTCTTCTGCCCCAAGGACTAACTCCACCAGGAAACTGACTTCAGCTGTGCCGCCGCACGTCTTACCCCAGACTGAACAATCAGCTAAACCAGCAGCTAAGCGTAAGTTAGGCTCACGCCAGTCAAGGAAAAGCTCAGCTACCCCAAGGACTGCCTCCCAAAAAACCGTCCAAAAAACCGTAGCTGCTCCAATCCAGCCGACGGCTAAGCCCCAGCCAGGGGAGATAGCCAAAGTTATGCCAGCACGGCCCAAAGGCAAAAAGTCTGCTTTACTAAGCAGTAACGGTAGAGAAAACAGAACTACCCTAGCCCAGCCTAGAGGTAACCGCCAGGAAGGACAACGGACTAAACCCAAGTTCAGGTCACCCTATGCCAGGTCTAGAGCTAGGTCAATCCCACCCTTTGGAAAAGCCCAAACGTCGGCTTCCCCAAACATCACCACTAGCAAAAAGGTTGGTTTGAGAATCCCTGAGTTATCTCAACAGGCTCAAAAACCAGGGAAACTGGAGCTAAAACCGGGACACAGGGATGGGTTACCAAAGTCATCTCTGGCCAATAAAACTAAAGTTTCTCATCGACATAACCCTGAGGCTAACTCGAAACTAAGCTCACCAGTCCTAGAGTCGTCGGAACTAAAACAGACCAAAGCAGCTAACTCTAAGCTAGCTACCCAGAAGCAATCTGCTGACAGTAAAGCTGACAGCAAAATAGACCAGTTAGCCTTAACGCCATCACCTCAAAAGCCTCTAGTGTCATCATCGACGCTAAACCTAGAGCAAATAGACATAAAGTTCACAAAGTTGCTAACCCAACTGTTGCCCTATGGCAGCAGTTCGAGTGTAGATTTGCAAGGAGTAGTCCCAGCTAACTGGAGCAACTGCCAAACAAACACAGCCTGTAATCAGCTGCTGCCATCCCTCATTCCGAAGTTAGTTCCAAATAGTCCCAACTCTAGCTCTAACCAGCAGACAACCTCCCAAGCAAAAACCGAACCTTTGCCAGTACCAACAGGGCCAATTCCCTCCAATGCTGGTAAACTTCCCAAAAAATTCAAGCAACTGCCTCCTTCCCCACCAAACCTGCCGGAACAGTTAGGGCAAGGAACCGCCACACCCCTATTTCTGAATAACTACCAAAACCAAGCGGTAGGACAACTGCCTGTTTTCCCACAAAGCAAGACACCAGCGTCATTGCCAGCACTTCCTAACTCAATGCCGTTGGGAAGCAATACTCCTAACCCGAATTGGGGCTATTTCCCTTACGTGCCACAAACCGTACTCTTGATGCCGATGATGCCAGGAGTAACTGGAACGATGCCCTTGGGTACGAGTATGGGTACGAATAATGTTAATCCTGGTCAATTGCCCTACGTACCACAAACGGTACTCTTGATGCCGACGGCAGGGTTCGGCATGTCTACCCCCCAGGGGATAAATAGTTATAGCCAGGGCTATAGCCCTAGCTATAACCCTGGCTTGGGTCAGCTACCTTATTTGAGAACTACACCCGCTCCCCTGCCAGCCCGAGTCAATCCCATTCCCATGGGAGGTACTACCTATAACCCTGGCTTCGGTCAGTTGCCCTACCCGAGACCCATGCCCGCTCCTCTGCCAGCCCCAGTGAATCCCATGCCCATGAGGGGTAGTCCTTACAATTCAGGTTTAGGTCAGTTGCCCTATCTGAGAAGTTCCCCAGCCCCCCGGCCAGTAGTGCCGATCAATCCCATTCCGATCGGGGGCAGTAGTTATGGCTTGGGCTTAGGTCAGCTACAGTATTTGAACAATATTCCAGGTCAGGTACCAGGGCAAGTCATGGCGATACCAGTGGTGCCAAATCCCAACATCCCTGGCTTGAGCCAGTCTCCTTTCCCGGCAACCCCCCCAGGGCAGGTACCAGGCCAATTCATGCCCATCCCAGTGGTGCCAAATCCCAACACCCCTGGCTTTGGCCAGTCTCCTTTCCCAGCCACACCCCAACCACCGCTACCAGGGCAAGTCACTCCCATCCCAGTGGTGCCAAATCCCAACACCCCTGGCTTTGGTCAAGTACCCTTGTTCCAACCAGCACTACAACCCTGGCCACCGGCTCCTAACTCAAACCTGAATCGACCAACCTCTCCCCCAACTGCCCAATCCCCCGGTCGCCCGTTGCTGCCTACCACCGCTCTCACCCCAGGATCCTTGCGTTTCCAAGGCAGCTTCGTGAATCAAGGGGAAAATTCAGTAGCCAGAGCTCGCTTGGACGGAAACTATGTGCTAACGCCCCAATTCCTGTTTGGAGCTACCCTAGATCTGACTAGCGAAAATGACCAATTGGTAGACTCACCTAACGAAGGGGCAACTATCAATCAGTTGTTCTTTACCGCTGCTCCTGCTAGCACCTTACCCACTCTGCGCTTTTCTGTCGGTCAGTTGGATTTAACCTCCTACTTTGATCGGAATAGTTTTGCCAAGGATGGGGTAAGCCATTTCTTTAATCCAGTTTTTCAAACTAATCCAGCCTTGAGTGCTACTGCGATCGCATCTCGTCCAGGTTTATTGGTTAACTGGGCAGTGACAGACAATATAGAAGGCAAAGTTGCTCTGTTTTCATCAGCTGAAAGTCTGGAGCGATTTGACCTCAATGGCTTGGCTGGAGAAATTGGTCTGCGCTACGATAATGTGATCGTGCGAGGAACCTATGCCTCAGGCAGAGATGGTGGTGCCAATAGTGGCTTCCGGGAAATTTTCTCCATCGAACGGGGAAGGGATGACTTTGGCATCAACAAGAATGATGATGAAGAAGCATTTGGTGTCAATGGCGAAGTGTTTATTCCTGAACTGAATATGGGCATATTTGGTCGCTATGGGGTTTACCGCAACCGGGATTTGGATGAAGAGGGAAACACCTTCAGTTTCGGAATCACCTTCTTGGATTTGTTTTCTAAGAATGACCGGGTAGGATTAGCCTATGGTCGGGACCTCTCCAATGAGGAATTGCGCCAGGAAAATGGGGATGATGTACCAGATGTGTTAGAGCTATACTACGATTTCCAATTTTTACCGAATGTGCGGCTTGGTTTTAGCCTTCAGCAACGCAATAGTTTAAAGGAAACGTTTGCCGGATTTCGATTGAAAACCGATTTTGATGTAACTCCTAGAGGTAGGTTGACTCAGTAAACAACTCACCGCTAAGTCTTTCGGCGTAGCCGACGCTGCGCGAACAGACTATAGCGGGAGCTTTCAAGCTCATAGTTTACCAGTCTAGGTTCTTACAGAACTACGTTATTTCTGAGAGTTAGTGTTCATACCTGGAGATGCGTAGCTAGTCCCCAGCTCTAGAACCCGGTCGTTAAACAGACCTAGTTGAGTTAAGTCAGTGCGATCTCGAAAGTACCGAG
Organism: Moorena sp.; assembly: GCF_982860115.1. Taxonomy (NCBI): domain Bacteria; kingdom Bacillati; phylum Cyanobacteriota; class Cyanophyceae; order Coleofasciculales; family Coleofasciculaceae; genus Moorena; species Moorena sp. The sequence goes on along the minus strand of NZ_CEYLVT010000027.1, from coordinate 32,235 downwards.
AAATAACTTTGACTAAGCTAACTTTACCCTAGTAATAGGAGAAAACACAATTATGCGTGTATTTGTACTTAACTCAAATCGACAACCTTTAGATCCATGCAAACCGGCGAGAGCTAGAATTCTACTTTCGACAGGAAAAGCTAAAGTCTATCGTCGTTACCCATTTACTATAATTTTAACGGAGGAAATACAAGAACCAATAACCCACGGGTCACAATTGAAAATAGACCCCGGAGCCAAAACAAGTGGCTTAGCAATTGTTCAAGGTAACCGAATAGTTTGGGGCGGTGAACTTACTCACAGAGGTTTTCAAATTCGAGATGCCTTAACTTCTCGTAGGCAACTAAGGTGTGCTCGCCGTAACCGCAAAACTCGGTATCGCAAGCCTAGATTTCTTAACCGGTCTAGACCAGAAGGCTGGTTAGCTCCTAGCCTAATGTCTAGAGTTCATAACATCTTGACTTGGGTTAAAAAACTAACTCGTTTATGTCCCATTGCAGGAATCTCTCAAGAGTTGGTTAGATTTGACACTCAGAAGTTGCAAAATCCCGAAATATCTGGCATTGAGTATCAGCAAGGTACGCTCTACGGTTACGAGCTTCGAGAATATCTACTCGAAAAATGGAATCGAACATGTGCCTATTGTGGGACAACGGGTACTCAGTTAGAGATTGAGCATATTAAGCCATTATCTAAAGGTGGTTCTAATAGAGTCTCTAATTTAGCTATTGCGTGTCATTCATGCAATCAGTCTAAGTCTGCTCAAGAAATCGAACAGTTCTTATCTGGAAAACCTGACGTGTTGAAACGGGTTTTGTCTCAAGCCAAAAGACCTTTAACTGATGCGGCTGCCGTTAACACAACTCGTTGGAAGTTGTACCATGAACTGAAATCAATCGGATTACCTGTTGAAGTCGGGAGTGGTGGTTTGACTAAATTCAACCGATGTCGTCAAAACCTACCTAAAACTCATTGGCTGGATGCCGCAAATGTTGGCAAAGTTGATACTTTAATTATTGAGGGTTATCAACCTTTACTTATTGCCGCTAAAGGTCACGGGACTCGTCAAATTTGTCGAACAAACAAGTATGGGTTTCCTATCCGTTACTGTTCAAGAACTAAGATTCATAAAGGTTTTCAAACAGGAGATATTGTTCGCGCCGTTGTAACTAAAGGCAAAAAAATCGGTACTTATGTGGGAAGAGTTGCGACCCGGAAATCAGGCTCTTTTAATATTTCAACTAAATCAGGACTGGTGCAGGGTATCAGTCATAAATATTGTCAATGTATTCACAGGAAAGATGGTTATGCTTATAGGCATTAAACTCTGTCCTCCCTTTCCTCTCACCGCTAAATCAAAGATTATAGGGGGAGACGACCGGGAGGCGGAAAGATGATTCTAGAGGAAGGCAAAAGGAACAAGGGAAAAGGCTTACCCCCCATAAAGAGCGGAGAATCCTCGGGTCAGAGGCAAAAGGCAAAGGGACTGGATTCACCTTGCCATCCGTGCCGCCGTGTGGTAAAGTCCTTACCCATTTACCTCTTACCCTTGACCGTTTACCTCTTACCCTTAACTGTTTCCCTTTTCCCTCTAGCCTTTTGCCTTGAGGCAGCTCAAGCTCAAACTATTCCGGTGCCGATTATCAGAGCCTTTAATCTGCTCAGGGAAGGACGAGTGGAGGAGGCAATTAAAGGGTTTGAGCAAGCTGTCCAGCGTTATCCCCAATCCATTGATGCCAAGATTGGCCTCGCCATCGCCTACCGCCGACAGGGATTGATTGACCAAGCCTGGGATGCCTATCAACAGGTGCTGGCTCAAGACCCTACCAATGAGTTAGCCCTAAGTGCAGTAGGTCTGTTGGGGACTTATAAACAAGAATGGCAGGCTCAGGGAATTGAAGCCCTTACGGTCTTGCTCGATATTAATCCCAATGATACAGAAGCTCGTGGCAGGCGAGCTCTGCTGTATGGTTATCAGCAGCGATTTGGTGAGGCGATCGCAGACTATGAAATTGTGCTGCAAACGGATCCTAGTCCAGATGTCCTAGTAGGGGCAGCAGAAGTTTACACCTACAACGGTAACCCTCAAAGGGGTCTGGAACTCTTTAACCAATACCTCGCGACGGGTAATGTGATTAGTGGCTATGCTGTCCTGGCTTATGCCCAATCCTTAAGGCAAACTGGCAATGCGGCTCAGGCGGTGCAGGTTCTGGAAAACGAGTTAGTGGGGTTTGCCATCATCGATCAGCTTGATGACCTAGGCATCCAAACCCGAGCCGCCCTCGCCCAAGCCTATGCCGAAAATGGACAACTCTCTGAAGCCTTGACAGTATTAGAGCCTTTACAAGGTCTACCCCAAGCCACATTGCCCTTAGCGCGATCGCTAAATGAAATTCGCAATAAAAATAAAGATCCAGCCCTGGAACCCCAAGTCTCGATGCTCTACCGTCAAGCATTGGCAGAGAATCCTAATGACCCTAACTTAATTCGGGAGACAGCGGATGTGTTTACAGGCATACCCAGTGAACAAGCAAGCGCATTGCAGCTTTACCAACAACTGCTTGCCTTCCAACCGGATAACCGTAGTCTCATGATTAAGATCGTGGGTCTGGAACGTCAGACCGGGTTAATTTCTCAAGCGGAATTGAGCAACCGTCTCGCGACCATACTGATTCCCCTACCTACTGAACCCAGCGAATTGCAAGCGGTGGCAGACGCCTTGATCCCGATCGAGCCGCCGGGGCCACAATTTCTATCTATTTACCAAACTATCCTGGCATCTGGGGTTAACGCGCCGTTTTTGTACTTTCGGATCGCTCAACTTTACATTGAAGCCAATGACTTAATCTCAGCCAGAAATGCTTTGGCTACTTATACCGCGACACCCCAGGGAGCTAACGATCTAGCAGTACAGTTGCTAGCAGCAGATATTGAACGTCGTGAAGGGAATTGGATTGCTAGCCGCCAGCGTTACCAAGCCTTAATTGCCAGCAACCCACCAGAACGGGATATTCTCAATGGTGCATTGCAAGGATTGTCATTTGTACTTATCCTACAGGATAGACCAGCGGAAGCTGTGGCAATTTATGACCAACTAGTCGCGCTAAATCCTAGTGATGTTAACCTACAGCTAGCACGAGCTACAATTGCCTATGACGCGAATCTGATTCCAGAATCCCAAGCTGAGGCATTTGTATACTATTGGTTGCAGACACAACGCAATGTGCTTCCGCCCCCAGAACTCTTTGCTCTAGTTGGTGCTCTACCTGCGAATCCCACACGGGAACCCCTATACATTTCGCTGCTGCAATCTGAACCAGACAACATACCAGTAAACCGCCGTTTAATTCAGGTTATTGCTCAGCGCAGTCCAGAATTAGCTAGAGCTCAGGTGATTGAATTAGTCAATCGGGCTCCCTACTCCGTTCAGACATACTTGTTGCAAGGACGATTGGCAGAAGCGATCGATCAGTTAGACATAGCAGAACGCGCCTATCAGGTGATTTTGACCGCAGAACCCAGTAACACTGAGATTATTGCCGCTTTAGGTGGTGTTCGGTTCCAACAACGACGCTTTGACTCGGCCAAGCAACTCTATTATCGAGGTCTTGCGATCCAACCCCTGGATTTTGGGGTACGTCGTGCCTTAGTTGGACTAAATCAGACTGAAGACTTCAAAGTCAAAGCCCTAGAACAGTTGGAACAGCTAAGACTGGAGGAATTCAGTCGAGGGTCTAGTACTGCTACCCTGTCCCGTCAGAGACAGCAAATCCAAGAAGGATTTCTGTTCCGCAGGGGTTTCCAACCGCCTTGGGAACGTTTTGATTAAGGATAAAAGATGAAGTCTAGATGAAGTGTGAAGTCTAAAGGATGAAGTATAGATTAAGTATAAAGGGTGAAGTGTCTTGGATGAAGAATGAACTGTCAAGGATGAAGTATAAAGGATTAAGGTATCGCAAGGGAAAATCCCAAATGGCAATTAACACTTAAAAATTGGCAGTTTTATATTCACAAATGAATAATCCAGACTTTTAAACCAAATATCAGAATTCAACAATTCTGAACTCTGAGGTTTTTAGGCTAGGCTTAGGTTCAGACTTCTTCCCTTAAAAGACTACGTTGGATAAATCTAGAGGCTTGTATCCAACTATGTTTGAGGAGTAAATGTAAGAGCCGCAAATTCACGATGTCATACAACAGCCGTCAACATTTATTTATGGGTCGCACCAAGAGCGTTTCTATCGTTACTGTCACCATTATGTTGAGTCAATTGGGTTGTGCTCCCCATCAATTGTCAAGACGATCTCGAACTCCTTCACCACCCCAGTCATCACCAAGTAAAACGTCTTCAGTCTACCGTGAGTATCCTGAACCAGAGGCTCCCCAGACTTCTTTTTCTATAGACGAAAGTACCATCATAGCACAAAGTTGGAGTGTATACAAAGAGAAATTTATTCAAAAAGACGGGCGAGTCATCGACTACGAAGCTAGCGATCGCTCAACCTCGGAAGGGCAAGCCTATGGGATGCTGCGAGCGGTCATTGCCGATGACCCCACCACCTTTGCCCTGACCTTAGAATGGTCTCAAAACAATCTCAAGCGCTCAGGAAGCAATGGTACTCTCGAAGATCAACTCTGGGTTTGGAAGTGGGGTCGTGATCAGAGCGGTAACTGGGGTGCGATTGACAGAAATTTTGCCAGCGATGCCGATATTGATGCAGCAACAGCATTAATTCTGGCTTACCGTCGCTGGAATCGTCCGGAATACCTGGATTTAGCGTTGACTAAGCTCGAAGATCTCTGGAACTTGTCCACCAAAGAGGTAAGGGGAAAGCGCTATCTTCTGCCAGGACCTGTAGCAGCCTTTGTGCCTTCTCCATCAACTGTATATCTCAACCCCTCATATCTTGCTCCTTTCTCCTTTCGTCTCTTTGCCCAAGTTGACCCCAACCATGACTGGTTAAGTTTGGTGGATAGTAGCTACCAGGTGTTAAAAGAGTCTTCCCAGGTTTCTGCTGTAGGCTTACCCAGCGATTGGGTCGCCCTTGACACCGAAACTGGTCAATTTCAGCCATTGCCACCAGACAGTCCACTCAAAACCTCTTACAGCTTTGATGCCTACCGAGTGTGGTGGAGGGTTGCTTGGGATGCAGCTTGGTTCAATACCCCAGAAGCATTTTCCTATCTCGGTACTGCCACCCAGCATTTGCAATCCCTGTGGCGCTCTTCCTCAAGGCTGCCCGCCAGGATTGACATCCAAGGTAAACCAACGGTGACTTACGAAGCCACTTCCCAATACGCCATGCTTTATTCTGCCCTACGTTTAATTGAGCCAGCCATGGCTAGGGAATTGATAGAGCAGAAACTAATACCACAATATCAGGAAGGGATTTGGGATGATCAATCGGCCTATTATACCCAAAACTTAGCTTGGTTAGGGTTATTGCCTACCACAGCCATCGACGGCAACCTGTTAAATCCCAGTTAGAGACGGGAATAGTTTAAACATACCAGTAACTATACCGATAACTATACCGATCAATCTATACCGATAACTATACCGATCAATCTATACCTATCAATCAGGTGATACAGGTGACAAAAATGGTCTCAATCGTTAAAGTTAAGCCTAAGCAATACAACTTATCTTGATAAATTAATGGTTCTCTTAGTATTCTCCTAGTATTATTTATTATTACAATTATGAAATTCTTGTTTCGCCGCTCCCAAACCCAAAATCCTACGACTAATCATCAACGACGTGCTCTCTATGGTCCTAGATTATCCTTGTTGCTGCTATGTGCAAGCATGGTCTTAACCCTAGGCATAGGTACTACCCTCACCAGAGCTCAAGGGGAGGGTAATCTCAGAAGACAGGAAGACCAGTTCATCCAGAAGTACACCTTACCCAAAACCCCCACTAAGGCTCCAGTCTACAAACCTAAACCTCGTCCTCGTCCTCGGCCAGCTGCCCGACCCAGACCAAAAGCTGCTCCAGCAGCGGCACCACGAAGACGCTCTAATCCAGCCCCAGCAAGGGTTGCTCCTGCCCGACCTCGGCCAGCTGCCCGATCTCAGCCACGGCGGACCCAATCCCGCTCCCAGTCCCGACCTCGTTCACAGCCCCAATCTACTCCAAATCCAATTGCTTCTACACCGAATATCCCATTAAGTGAGTACATCTTGCAATTTAACCGCTCTCCGATTGTAGGCAATCGCCTCCGGATGCGGGGGGTTTATTCGGAAGCAAGACTGGGCTTTACCCGTCCTCGGGGTTGGAATGTAAAAACCGCCAAAGCCTTAATCCGCTTCCAGCATTCACCAGCCCTGATGGCAAATCGCTCTAACCTGACCTTGCGGATTAATGGCACCAGTGTGGCCAGTGTCCCTCTCAATCGCAAGCAGTCTCAGGTGGCTAACGTCATGTTTGCTATCCCAACCACCCTGATCCAGGACTACAATGAACTTTCCCTAGTAGCCCAGCAACATAACACCACTGGTTGTACGGATGGAGGGGATGCTACGTTGTGGACTGAGGTTTTGCCAGATTCCAAATTAATCTTCCAATACCAAGTTGAACCTATTCCCCTAAACTTCAGTCGCTATCCTTATCCTTTCTTTGATCAACTCAGCTTAGATGCCAATCGCATGGCTTATATGCTGCCGAAGGGGAATGCCCAGACCCGATCCGTGGATTCCTTAGAATCTTGGTTGACTGCTGCCCCTCGTTTACAGGCTTCCCTAGGCAGGTTGGCTGACTTCCGTCCCATTACTACCCGTTTGGTAGAGACTATCGACGAATTAGAGTGGGGCGATAGTTTAGTTGTGATTGGGACTCCTGGGGATCAACCGATGTTGAAGTCTTTAGCACTGCCCTTTACCTTCTCCGGAAATCAGATTTTAGATGGGAATCAGATTCCCTTACCCGATGATGTCGGTGTGCTAGCACTTACCACAGTCAATGATGGCGGTAACCCGGTCTTGGTGGTGACTGGCAATGGCCCAGATGGCGTGAAAAAGGCTGCCCAGTTTTTAGTACAGCCAGATACCAGTAAACTTGGCACAGGTCAATTAATTTTCGTGGATCAGGTTCGGGATGTACCAATACCATCCTCCCGAAATTGGCCTGGTTATTTGCCAGAAGAAAATTCCTTTACTCTCCAAGACATCGCTACTCAGCCCAATGGTAAACCCTTTAAGGATGTGACGGTGCGAGGCAGTGGAGCACCACCGGTAGAGTTTGATTTTCGTGCCTTACCGGATGATCGGTTTAAACGGGGCAGTTCCATGAATTTAGTTTACAGCTATGGTCCCCAGGTCAATCCTCGAACCTCTGCTGTAGAAGTCTTACTAGATGATGTACTTATTGGTGGTAAACGCTTGACTAAGAGGGATGGCTCACAGCGAGAAACCCTCAAAGTGGATCTTCCTGCCAATCTGATTAAACCAACCTCTAAAATCAAAGTCGCTTTCCGGCTGAACCCCAGGGAACCAGAGGAGTGTGGTAAAATCACCGATCAACAACTAACCGGTACGGTTCATGCTGAGACCAGCTTCAAAGTTAATCGCGAGCCCTCAGTTCAACTACCTAATCTAGAACTGTTGCAAGCAGGTTACCCATTTGCAGCTCCTCAAGATTTGTCTAATACAGCGATGGTGTTGTCAGAGAGACCATCTGATACCGATCTGCTCACCCTTCTTGCTATGAGTGAACGTTTAGGACGTCTGAGTAAGGCAGATTCAGTACAGCTGGATGTTTACACCATTGAACAATTGCCTGATCAGATCAGGAAGAAGCGCAATCTAATCGGAATTGGCACCAGGGAGGAATTTCCCTTTCCAGAGGTATTTGAGTCAAGTGGTTTGCGTTTGAGTAATGCTCTAGGACGTCAGTGGGGTGAAGCTAGTGTCCAGACTCTACCCGATAGTGAAGGGGTAATTAAAGAAATCATGTCTCCCTATAACGATCAGCGGGTACTTTTGGCTTTGAGTGGTCAAACGGAAAATGGCTTAGACCGGGTGCGGCAGATTCTTAATAAAGATTCTTGGTTCTACCAGTTGCAGAAGGATACGGCTTTAGTTAGTAGTTATCAACAAGACCCTGCTGGTTATGACCCCGATGCCTATAAGCTAGAGTTTTTTGAACTAGCCCGTTCTAAGAAGCGCATAGAAAAAACCTCCGCCCTCAGTAAAGCAGCATTCTTCCTCCAACGAAACTGGTGGTTCCTAGCTTTAGGTATTCTGGGCGTCACCTTCCTGTTTTATGGCATTAGCCAGTTGTACCTCAAGCGTGTGACAGATCAAAAAAGTCATTAGTCATTAGGAATTAGTGATTAGTCTTTACTCTTGATTAGTCTTTACTATTGTCTGTCTATTAAATGGGATTAGATAAAAAGTCCACTGACTGAATAATGAGTAATCACTAATCACTAATTAGTAGATAAAGTATCTAGCATTTAAAAATAGATCATAAAACTAAATGCTGATTTATAAATAACACAAAAAAATACTTCTTTACTGTTCCCTGTTCCCTGTTCCCTGTTCCCTGTTCCCTGTTCCCTGCTCCCTGTTCCCTTTGTTAATCAATATTAGTTTCACATCTCAAATCAAAATGCTATAAATTGCTATGTCTTTTTCCTTATTTAAACGATCGAGAAATAGGCAAAATCGCCCTCGTCGATCCCCTGTAATTACATTACTCGTTGATCGCCTACCTCGGTTTTTTGACCGAGTCCTAGCACGGCTAGGGTCGAATCACTTGTGGTGGCTGATTTTGCTGCTGGTGTTGCTATCCATACCCCTGATTACTACACCCCTAACAGTCAGGCAACAGGGGGTTGTAGCGATCGCACTCATCTTGGTTGGTCAAGTGGTAGTGCGCACTGAAGCCAAACAATCTGACAAAACAGTTAATGAGTATTTTCATCTGTTTTTAGTATGGCTGAGCCTGGTGACAACCATGCGCTACCTATACTATCGCTTTGCCTACACCCTGAATTTTGATACTTGGATCAACGGGTTTTTCTGTGTGCTGTTGTTGGGGGCGGAATTGTATGCAGTTCTAACCCTAGTGCTAGCTTATTTTCAAACCCTAAAAATCAAAGACCGAGAAACTGTTGATCTGGCTAACTATCCTCAAGAGCAATGGTTCAGTGTTGATGTTTACATTCCGACCTACAACGAACCTGTAGACATTGTCCGCAAGACAGCACTAGCGGCTCTGGCTATGGATTATCCGGAGGATAAAAAACAAGTCTATGTCTTAGATGATGGCAGAAAGTATCCAGAGCGTCGCAAAAAGTTAAAGCGGATGTGCGAAGAAATCGGCTGTACAATGCTGATTCGACCTAACAACGATCATGCCAAGGCGGGTAATATCAACACAGCGTTTAAGACTACCAAGGGCGATCTGGTATTGATTCTGGACTGCGATCACATCCCAGCGCGAGAATTTCTGATGCGTACGGTGGGTTTTTTCTACAACCCAAATGTATCCTTTGTGCAAACCCCCCACTGGTTCTATAACCCGGACCCCTTTGAGCGAAATCTGCAGACTAAGGGTGAGATTCCAGTGATGAATGAACTCTTTTATAAAGTACTACAAAAGGGCAATGACTTCTGGAATGCTTGCTTTTTCTGTGGCTCAGCAGCCGTAATTCGCAAAACCCATGCGCTGGAGATTGGGGGAATTGCGGTTGAAACCGTTACAGAAGATTGTCACACGGCCTTCCGGCTTCATTCACTAGGTTATGAGTCAGTGTACTATGACCAGATTATGATTGCTGGCTTAGCCCCTGAAACATTTGCCTCTTATGTCGGTCAGCAAGTGCGTTGGGCAAGGGGAATGGCTCAGATTCTACGGCTAGAATTCCCCTTGTTGAACTGGAAGGCAAAACATCTCACCTTAGGCCAACGAATTTGCTATTTTTCAGCCACCTCCCACTTCTTCTATGGCTTTCCCCGGCTGATTTATGCTGTAACTCCCACTCTGTTCCTATTGTTTGGCATAAATCCCATTCAGGGTTTGGGGATAGAAACCTTATTTTATGCCCTCCCCCATCTACTGATTGGTCTCAATGCTAACTATGTCACCTACAAACAGGTTCGGTTTTCCTTCTGGAACGAGGTGTTTGAATTTGTGATGTCATTCCAGACAGGGTATGTGACTCTGATGGCGGTGATTAACCCCAAGCTAGGTTCGTTTAATGTAACTGACAAGGGGGTATCGGTTAGTAAACGGAGTTTTGATTGGCAGTCAGTACAGGGCCTTTTGGTAGTCACAGCTCTAGTGATTGCTGCCTTACTAGCTGTTCCCTTTTGGCTGCTGCTCCGCCCAGAAGATTCAGAGGCGGTCTTGGTTAACGCCATGTGGTGCGTCTTTAACTCCGTTCTGCTGATAGCAGGTTTGTTGGTTGCCTTTGAACAACCCCAACAACGCCCCAAACACCGCCTGCCACGACGCCTTGCGGTGACAGTTCACACCCCTGACCAGAGTTGGCCAGCGGAAACGGTTAATATCTCAGAAAGCGGAGTTTTAATTGCCTTAGATAGCTGGCCTAACCTACCTGATCAAGTAGACGTTGAAATTGTCGGAGATTACGGCAGACGAGCCCTTGTTCCTGGACAAATTATCCGGAAGACACCCATTAGTGACCATCAAGTTCACCTTGCGATTAATTTTATCAACCCCACTCAAGCTCAGCTAGATGATTTAACCCTAGTAATTTATTCCGATGTTCGGGAGTGGTATTCCCAGAAGCGTGCGATCGCAGACCGACCCATGGGATCATTAGGCTTCCTAGCCACTGGTCTATTCCGTTCCTTCCGAGAATTGAACACCCAAAGTAGTACTAAGGTGCGTAAACAGATTAGGGCTACGGCTCAGCTTTATTGGGAAGGTAAGTTTTACAGTGGCAGGGCAACTGAAATGGGAGTGATGAGTTTACGGGTTGAATTAGACCGCAGCACTGCATATTCTGACACCACGGAGCAAACTAGTCCATTGCTCACACCAGAAGATTTACGGAGAATGGAGCACGACGAACCTTTCGTTGGCTTGCTATTGAGTCAGGAATCAACTAACCAGTTACCACAGCGATTGTTGGCTCAAATTGTGGATGTCGAAGATTTATCCGATCAAGTTGCCATTGAGTTGAAGTTCCCAGATCAGTTAAAGCAAAAACAGGAGACCAAAATTAAACAGCTTTTGAAAGTACTCTAGAAGGTACTCTAGTTGAAGGTTGAAGGTTGAAGGTACTCTAGTTGAAGGTTGAAGGTTGAAGGTTGAAAGCTCACGGGGTAACAACAACCCTAAAGCTCTCTGGGTGATTCAGGAAGTAGTGCCAGGGCGATGCGTTCGCGTAGCGTGACCTAAGGTCAATCCCGTAGCGTGACCTAAGGTCAATCCCGTAGCGTGGCCGTAGGCCAATCCCATTCAACCTTCATTGCCCTGATGCCAACATTTGCTTGGGTTTGTAGTCAGACCCCAGTTTGTTGGCACAGAATCCCAAATGACGGCTTTGACCAGGTTCGATCAATCGTCCCCAATCCAGCGGGGTGACCACATAGTCTTTAGAGGATTGAGAGTTTTCCCTGTTACGGGGTTGGAAATTACCATTCCAACTATTGTTAATCGCAGCTTGATTCATTTGGAATGTTAATTCCCAGTCTTCAACCTGAGTACTGCCCTCATTGATAACCTGTATGCCGATGCAAAATCCTTCTTGCCAATCTGAATGCAGGTTAGGTACCACTTTTAAAGAGACACGGTTTCGAGTTTGTGACCTTGTAGAGAGATTAGGGTTAGGGAGATTAGGGCTAGTTTCAGGTGTTGGTCTTGGCTCCCTTAAAGCTTGGTTGGTATCAGATGGTGGTGAAGGTAAAGGTGCCCTGTCCCTAGGTTTGGCACTGGGGGATGGTAAAGGTAGTGGCTCCTTTACACCTGGATTAGCAAGGGGTGACGGTAGGGGAATGGGTGTCACTTGAGTTGGTGTGACAGTTGGTGATGGTGCAGGGAACGGTGGAATTACACCTGGGTTGCTACTCGGTAAAGGTGCAGGTAAAGGTGGAATTACACCTGGGTTGGTACGCAGGTTAGGCGGGGGTAGTGGTGCCACGCTCCTGGGTGTGGGATTAGATAGAGGGGGAGGTAGTGGTGCCACTGTTCTGGATGGCTGCCTACTTGGCGTTGGAGGTATTTGCCCGATTGAGCTGGGTTGGGAATTCGGCAATGGCGTGGGCATTGGTTTGGTTCTGCCTGGTGGGAAATTGGGTCGTGGTATCGAAATTGAGGGGATAATCGGAGCAACTCCCACATTCGGGGCGAAATTGTTGGCAATTAGCAGTCCCTGAAGCAGTTGTTGCTTAGGAGCCTGCACACTCTGCCAATCATCTTGCAGGATTCCGCCAGTATCACGACTATTGGGATTCCAACTCCAGTAAGCAAAACTGAGGTTGTTTCGATTAATGTAATCTACCAGCCGCCGCTTCCACACTCCCTCTGTTGAGTTAGGGTCCACCTCCTTACCACCGAATTCTCCGATCAAAATCGGCGCAATGCCTTGTCTAGCGATATAGTTCCAAGCAATTTCCCAGCGGTATTCCAAATTGTTAGGGAAACTCGGTTCTGAAAACCAAGAGTGATTGAACACTCCAGGGCCGTATTCATGGGGGGAATAGACCAGCTTCTTGGGATTAGACAAACGTACTGGATATTCCCTAACCCCTTCCAGATTACCCCCATGCCAATGGGTCGCTAGTCGTTGACCTGGAACATTCTTTTCCACACCTTCAACAACTATCAGCCATTTGGGGTTGACCGCAAGAATGGCATTACCAGCCCTCTGTGCTGCCAGTCGCCAGTCAGTAGCGAGATCGTTTGTCCCCCAGCTGGCTTGACCATGGGGTTCATTTTTCAGGTCTGCGCCAATCACATTGGGCTGATTACGGTAACGATTTGCCAGCATTTTCCAGGTTTCTATCCAATCAGTTTCCGTAAACCCATCCCCGTACCATAATGGAGGAATAACTTGGTCATTGAGTTGGTGACAGTCCAACAAAATTAATATCCCTTGCTGCTGGGCTTCCTTGATAATGGCATCCATGACCTCCAAGGGCGATTTACCATAAAGCTCCCGATTGTTACCGATGTTGAAATCAATCCCACTGACCTCTGAAGCCCTTAGGGATTGGATAGAAAACGGCAGCCGAATCATGTTGTAGCCCAAGCTTTTGATCTGCGCCAACATATCCTTGTAGTCTCGTTTCCACAACCCATGAGGAGCATGCAAGTCTGTCTCAATCCCAAACCAGTTCACCCCTCTGAGTAATATCGGGCGACCTAAGGAATCAAGTAGTTGTGATCCTTGAGTATAAAGAGGTAGCTGCATGGTTCTTGCGGTATTGGCTGCATCAACAGGATGGTGAGAAGGCAAGGTTAATTCCATCAGGGATAAAAAGACTAACCCTAAGCCAAGACCAATGATTCGCCAAGGGAGTCTAAATTTGGTTCGCCGGTACTTAGAAAGCCTACTATGCCCAGGCTTGCGCCGTCGAAACTGCCCGAAATGGCTGATGATTGTCAGCAGAATAGTTGATAGGATGCGGGCAACTCGGGATATGTGCCGGAAAAATCTAGACATTGGTTACTACAAGAGAAGAGGTAGAGTTGGTTACAACAGGTGCGACCCAAGGCCGCGAGGGATTGCTCGCGGCCTAGGAGGCGCGCACCTATAGAGGTGCGACCCGTGGCGAATTTAATAATTAGATGCGGAAAGCGCACCTAAGAACTTGAGATTGAGCTTCCTTCACCCTGAGGTGCGACCCAAGGCCGCGAGGGATTGCTCGCGGCCTTGGAGGCGCGCACCTTGACTAACTCGAAAAACTAAATTAAGCAACTATATATAGGGCAATGGGTAGGTGACCATAGACAATCCCTTAATATCAATACCCAAAACTAGCGCTAATGTCAGTGTATCTTCTCAAAACTGAAACCATACAATTCCCCTGATTAAAAATCTTGTAATGCTTGATGGGTAAAGGCTAGAGGCGCGCACCTATAGGTGCGACCCAAGGGCGATTTACTCGCCCATTGGAAAGCGCACCTAAGGAATTTCTGGGGGGCACACAACCTTCACAAAGTATTTTGAGGTGCGACCCAAGGCCGCGAGCAATCCCTCGCGGCCTTGGAGGCGCGCACCTAACAGATTCCAAAGACTAAGCCAGGGTAGGTATGTAAAAAACTCAACAAATTTTTGGGGTGCATACAGTCAAACCCTTATTGAACATGGGTTTTAGCTCTATAACCCTTTTTAGTTTTCACCAGGTCTACTTTGAAAACCGTCCCTTTCTCAGGAAGTCTTCTGACCTACATAACCTTTGAATTGTAAAGTTCTCTTGAATTGTAAAGTTCTCAGGTGATCACTAGGAACTGCAAGTTTCAATCTAGAAGGGGTTTATATACCTTAACTACTTATTCCTACAAATATACCTTCACTACTTATTCCTACAAATATACCTTCACTACTTATTCATGTAAAATTCATAAACGTAGTGAAGGGTTTCATAAAACTTTTATCAAACATGGGATAACTACGGATTAATTTAAAGAAAAGCCAAAGTATTAAAGGGTGCAGCTACAAAAAACTACTTCTGCCGCTGACCACCAATAAGAAGTTAGCGAAAGACTAAACACTTCACAACTTCATCAAAACTTGGCAAAGTCTTACGTGGCTCAGATTAAATGGCTGATGCGGCAACTATCCAAGGAAACTACTGATTATGACATCTCCGATTAAACAATTTGTCCTGAAACCGATCGTATTTTCAGCTGCACTGTTTGCAGTCCTAACCATACCACTCGCTTGGTTTGGCTCTAGACCTTTAAATATTGAAGTGCAAGAGGAGCCAGTGTTTGACGGTAAACTCATAGACGTAGCTACACCTTACTTGGGCTTAGCAGCGCTACTAAGTCTGACTCTAGGAACTGCTACAGTGGCCATGACCGGATGGCGCTCCGCTGACCGCAACCGGTCTGATATAGAGGCACAGTTATCGGGTCTTGAGGAAAATCTCAAGAAAAAGGAGGAATTGTTAGAGACACTTCAGCTCTCAGACTCTAGATTAGATGCTTCTGGACTCAGGGAGTTTACCTCAGAGAAAGACACTTCACTATCTTTGAACGACAACTACCAGCCAATTACCAATCTTGAGCAAGTCACTTCTGAATCCTTGCCCAAAAACTACCATCCGATTGCCGAAACTGGGTCAGTAACTGAACCTGTAATAATTACCCATCAAACAGTGGATCATGAACCATCCACTCAATCCCCCACTAAACCGGAATTGGACGTGCGAGCAGCTACGGCTAGGTTTCCATCGGTTCAATCATTTCTAGCCTATGCTCCACCCAATGCTGCTCAGGAGCCACAGATGAAACCAACTCCCCTTAATAGTGATGAGTTTGACCAACTCTACACTAAAATTCAGCATCTTATGTCTCAGATGGTCGCTGTAAAAAAGGCTATGGAAAGACGGTCACCGAAAACCTCACTCGAATAGTCGGTCTGGAGATAGCTACCAAAAAAACTTGGTAATGGCTAATTCCTAGATATTGATAGTTAAATCATATCAATGGTTAGTCATTATCTTTTCTTACCAGTCAAACCGGAATCTTACCACGTAATGTTTTATTAAAAGCCCTAATCACCTCAGCTGGATTCTGTCTAGTATGTTAATAATGTTCATGTGGATTGCTTCAATAATTCAAGGTCTGACTCCTAAAGAATCCTCGTGACAAACCATGCAAGCACTGTCAAGATCAGTGCTAAATGCCTTGAATGCACCCTTACTATGCACTTACATCATAATGCACTGACATCAATTCAGTTCAGAATCCGTAGAAAGCATCGCTACAATGCGGTCGAACCTTTTCCTATTTTGCCAACCTAGCCACAGGGGGAGAACTTGGGCTTCTGCTAATTCTAGTACCAAGGATTGAATTTCTTGGTCAGATGCCTGTCCATAAAGCAGTAGTACTAAGAACCCATCGAGTTGCCGTGCCATTGTTTTAGCTTGAGGTAAGGCATCTATAGCTTCAGTCCAATGAACAGGGAACATCAAATGAAGTGGCTTATCGTCTCCCATGTGGATTAGAGTGGGTTTGAGGAGATTGCAAGTGCCATGAGGTCCCTCGTACCAAGGGCGATGATTTTCTAGGTACGCAGCTTCTGACTTTACCCAAGTATTCATTTTGTACCTCTAAGTTTATTATAGCTCTTATTTTCTTTATGGTAATTGATGAAAAATGGATTCGCTAAAATTATTTGTAGTCTACAACGAATAAATGCTCTTAGGGTTTGCTCTTGAGAATTTATCCAATGGTTGATTCGTTAAAAAAAAACATGGATTGGTAGTATTTACTCAGTTATGCAATTTTATAATACTTAAATTAATTTAAAAAAAATCCATAGTTTGCCATTGTTTTTTAGTTATCTATAAGTTATACTTTAGTTAACGACTAATTGAATTTATGGCCAATTTATATTCATTTATATTCCCACACCTGTGAGGCTGGAATAACTTACTAGGAAGCGTGTTTTTTAAGTTATTTCTCTGACCAATAGTCAAGATTTAGAGTTACAGTAACCTGGGATGAACCAGAAAAATTTCCCTTTACCTTTATCCTTTCTTGATGCAAAGCACTCATGGGGGTAACCACGGCAGTTGCTCATGGGGGGAAACCCCCGCAGGTCGGCGCTGCCTCCCCAAGACCACTTAGGTGCGCTTGATCCGTAATTAAATTCGCCACGGGTCGCACCTCTGCATCGCTTTTACAATTAGGAAAAAATTCGCGGGAAAATTGGCACATTTGCCGCGCCCGGGCCCCACACTTCCCACACTTCCCTTCTTTATTTACAAATATGAGATGCACCTGATAAGCATTGGACAAGGGCTCATCGAAAAACTTGATCTCAAAAACCCTGGGTTAGGTGGTAACTTCTATTAGTTTTTATGGTTCCTTGAGGAGGAATAGTGGTTTGGCTTAACAAGTATAGCATTTTCAGGTGAAATGAAAACGCTATATACGTTGAGAGCTGCTAATTTATATATAGCGCTATATTTAGTCAGTAATTTAGTGAGTAATGGGATGCTCTTAAGGCCAAAGGCCACGCTACGCTCGGGAAGCGTTCGCTTTTAGCGTGGCCTTTGGCCTCAGCTTCCGCGCTTACGCGAACGGCGAAGCCGTTCGCATTCAACGGTTGAAGAAGCCCAGTCTAGCAATTAGGTGGCATTAAATCGTAGTAAAGTGGGGTAAAACGTAGTAAATCCCCCCGAAATGTATTTGACCCCAAATCAAGCTTACAAAAAATATGGTTATCATCCAAAATCACTAGCCAAATGGGCGGACGATGGCTTGATTGTGTATACACGCTCACCAGGTGGGAATCGAAGATACAAGTAGTATAATTGAGAAGACAATTCTAACTGTATTTTTGTGCTGAAAAGAAAAAAAGGATTTAACATTGTTACCAAATCCAAGCGTTGCAAGTT
Organism: Moorena sp.; assembly: GCF_982860115.1. Lineage (NCBI taxonomy): Bacteria > Bacillati > Cyanobacteriota > Cyanophyceae > Coleofasciculales > Coleofasciculaceae > Moorena > Moorena sp. Next base: position 14,685 of record NZ_CEYLVT010000027.1, on the reverse strand, counting down.
ATTGCGCAACGGATTTGACTTGCTTGAAACCAAGAAAGTTTACAACGATGTCGTTCTTTGGTTCTTTTTAGTTATCAACGAAGATCCTCAAGGTGTTGTCATTCCAGTATCAAAAGATGGGGGATGGAGATATTACGAACGTAAAATTTTAGGTGACGAACCAGAATACGAATTCCCCTGGGATAGGTTTCCGTCTCCATTAAGACGTTCTGCTATTCGTAAAGCTATCGGAGCTTGGACTTCTTGGCACTCTAGCTTTGTGAAATGGAAGAATAGACCGAAAAGACAAAAACACCATCGACCACCCAAGCACCCATCATCATTTAACTTTTCACCTAGCTTTGATGTAGGCACAAGGAAGAATGATGATGGGTATTCTATTTGTTTGAAGATACTGGTTAAAGGGCAGTGGAAATGGATTAAATTCTCCTATCAAGCTCCACCAGTATCTGATGAATGGGTAAAAGGATCGCCATCGGTTATATGCTTTGGAAAGGGCGCTTACATCACTTTCCCCTTAGAAAAATACATACCAGCAACAGGAGGAGCAAAAAAATTAATGGCTGCGGATTCTTATAGAGTCTGCGGCGTAGATATGGATTTGAACCGTCATATCGCTATACTTTCAATCTTAGAAATCGACGCTAAAGGTCAAGTTTGTGAAATAGCAAGACACTTCATCAATCAAACAGACCATATAAAGCGTAGGAAGAGAGATCTAGGATTGATAGCAACCCGGATGAGATCTACCGGAATTGTTCACAAAGGATTTTGCTCTACTAGATGGCAAAAAATTAGTAGAAGAGAGGTATCAGTAGCAAGATATTTTGCTCGTCGATTGGTTAATTTTGCCCATCATTATGGCGCGTGTTTAATCGCTTTTGAGCATTTGGGCAACTTAAAACCAATCAAGGGTAAATATTCTCGCCTCTCCAACCAAAAAAGAGCTTACTGGCTTAAATCTAAGTTGTTCGAGCAAGTTAGGAATATTGCTTACAACGACTATGGGCTCTTGACTTTAAGAGTCAATCCCAAAGATACTTCTAGGCAAGACCCATGGGGGAACCTTCTATGGAGGGGGAATGATTTCCCCACTTCATTGTTGGAATATCTAGATTATCAGCAAGGTGCTAATTATGTGGCGACCACTGGTGGATACAAAGCTCATTCTGGTTTAAATGCTGCTAGAAACATAGGCTTAAAAGCGATACGACGACACAGAACTAACCCTACGTTATTAAGACGCAGGGGAAAGCCATAAGCAGTAATGCTTGTGGTGTGTAATCGGTCTAGAAATCAGTTGCTATTCCTGACATCGATTATACCGGGCTTGGGTAGACTGCCCAAAGGTTCCTACTCCATTACGCCAACGGTGGTGAAGACAACGTCTTCTGTGCTGCCAAAAGCGCCTACAGAGGAGCCGAATAAGTGAACGTTTTGCGGGGTTTTACTACGATTTACTCCAATTTAACGGCTACTCTCTAGTTCGTTGGCATTACCAATGGATTGTACTACACAAGTTTCTGCCCCTGATCGTGGGTCAAGAAGCAATTAAGACCGTCCTCAAGGAGGGTGCTATAAAATTATACCAATTCACTAAAACCTGGCTATCTCTTATTGCATAAAGGTAAAGATTAAGGTAAAAAAGTAAAGCTAAACTCTTTGACTTTTTTACCTTAATTTTGAGTATAGTAAGTTGTAGTATTCATAAGTATTAATCAAGTGAAATGGTACCCACAATTCTGGCTCTCGACTTTGACGGTGTTCTGTGTAACGGACTATTAGAGTATTTTCAGACGGCGTGGCGTACATACTGTCAAATTTGGAAACCCGCCAGTGAAACACCACCCGAGAATTTAGCACCTAGCTTCTACCGCTTACGACCTGTGATCGAAACTGGCTGGGAAATGCCAATATTGATTCACGCGCTGATTCTTGGTATTCCAGAAGACGAGATTTTGCAGAATTGGTCTACGGTTGCCCAGTCTATTGTTAATTCCGAGACCAAAGACCGAACCGATACAGCCAAGCAGTTAGACACTATTCGGGATAAATGGATTACTACCGATTTAGATGGTTGGTTGAGTCTACACCAATTTTATCCCGGTGTGATTGAGCGATTGGAGCAAATACTTTCCACAAATACGACACAGGTATATATTGTTTCTACTAAAGAAGGACGCTTTATCAACCAGCTATTGCTGCAACAAGGTATAAAATTACCACAAGACAGAATTATTGGCAAGGAGTCCAAACGACCCAAACATCAAACCCTACGACAATTAATTGAAACTTTTCCAGGGGAAGCCGTAACACTATGGTTTGTGGAAGATCGGCTCAAAACCCTTCAATCTGTGCAACAACAGCCAGACCTCAAACCGGTGAAACTCTATCTAGCTGATTGGGGCTACAATACAAAAACTGAGCAAGAATCTGCTTGTAATGACCCGAAAATTCAGTTGTTGTCTCTTGAGAAATTTTCCCAGGATTTTTCAAATTGGCTCGAGTGAACTATTAGGTATTAGTCCTTCCGGAAGCGAAATTTAGGTTTTGCCAGCATTTCAGGGAACTCTATAACTATCACCTCTGAGATTGTCTTCTCAACCAGGGGTGAAAGTAATTTTGAATAACACGCTTTTCGGTTGGGGTTTCTATGGGATGCGACACCTAATTTTTAAATTCTGGAACTGGTTACTAAAGCTAATTTTTCAGAGAATAATCCTGGTTCTAACGATCATGTTTTGCCTGGGAGTGGGAATTGCCCTCTCAAGCATGTCTCGTCTCTCTATGGATCTAATTAAATCCCATGCACTAGAGTATTCAGCCTTATCCGCTCAAGTTATTAATGAGGCACGTAACCTCTACAGTACTGACGTGGTTAGTCGTGCTCAAACTGTTCATGGGATTACCGTTACCCATGACTACACCACCAAAAAAGGGGCAATTCCTAATCCAGCTACCTATGTGATAGAACTGGGTTCGCGCATCAGTGCCAATGATAGGGGAGCTTTAATCAGGCTTTACAGTGATTATCCATTTCCCCATCGACAAGCCGAAGGGGGTCCGAAAGATGATTTTGAATGGGATGCACTCAAGTTCTTGAGGAAATATCCCACTCAGTCATTTTTTCGCCAAGAGCAGATCCAAGGTCGTTCTTCATTTCGATATGCAGAAGCCATCATTATGGAGCCTAGCTGCATTGCTTGTCATAACAGCCATCCGGATAGTCCCAGGATGGACTGGAAAGTAGGAGAGGTCAGAGGTGTTTTGGAAATCATTCAGCCTCTAGATAAATTTGTGGTGTATACACAAATGAGTTTGAGGAGTACATTTATCACCTTAGGAGGACTATCCGTGTTGGCACTCTCAGGGCTAATGTTGGTTATCGGTAGATTGCGTCAAACAGCAAAGGAATTAACAAGGCGGGTTAGGGAACGCACGGCTGCTTTGGCTGAAGCTAACCAAGATTTAGAAAAAAGGAATCAAATAATTAGTCAGATTTTTGGGCGTTACCTGAGTAAAGAAGTAGTAGATAAATTACTGGAAAAACCCGAAGAATTGAAACTGGGAGGCCAGCGCAAAACTCTCACCATACTAACCTCTGATTTAAGAGGATTTACAGCCCTATCAGAACGATTGCTTCCCGAAGAAGTGGTTCAAATCCTCAACCTCTATCTGAAACATATGTCAGAGGTAATTACTAAATACCAAGGAACCATTGATAAGTTCATGGGTGATGGAATTTTGGTTTTATTTGGTGCTCCCACGGCCAGAGAAGACGATACAAAACGGGCAGTTGCTTGTGCTGTGGCGATGCAATTGGCAATGGTTCCTGTCAACGAAACGATGAATGCCTGGGGCTATCCACCTCTAGAAATGGGTATTGGTATCAACACAGGTGATGTTGTGGTGGGCAATATTGGCTCGGAAAAACGTACCGATTACAGTGTAGTTGGTAGCCAAGTAAACTTAACCTATCGCATTGAATCCTATACCATAGGTGGTCAAATTCTGATTTCACAATCTACCTTTGAACAGGTTAAGTCCATCGTGATGACTCACGGGCACAAACAGGTACAACCAAAAGGGGTTAAACAGCCAATTACTATCTATCAAATTGTGGGTATTGGTGATGAATACAATTTATTTCTACCTAAAGAAGATGAAGAATTTTTTACCCTTACTAAAACTATACCACTCACCTACAAAATTTTGGAAGGAAAGCATATCGGTAAAAATCTTTTTCTCGGAAGTTTAATTCAGCTTTCAGCTAAGGGAGGCAAAGTGCGTTCCTACGAGAGACGAACAGAGGATTTACCGCTAGAACTAAGTAATATAAGCTTGAATTTATTAAATCAACACCAAGCCGAATATAGTGATGATATCTATGCTAAAGTGACATCACTTGAAACAGAAAATCTAGGGTTTTATATCCGTTTTACATCCCAACCCCCAGAGGTAAAGAAAAGGCTTGATGATCTCTACAAGTCGATAAATGATAGAAGTGAATATAAGGCGTCAGGTATTAACAGTTAGCCGTGGGAAAAGGGAACAGGGAACAGGGAACAGGGAACAGGGAACAAAAATTATCACAATTACTACAGGCATTCCTATTAGGTATATGGCTATCGATTAGTTGATAGTCGGTAGGGTTTTTGCCAGAAACTCCTGATCAGAGTTAACCGTCTTTGTACTAGAAGATTACAATGATTGTCACACCAACTGGTTATGTTTAACAGTCCCCGAGGTATCCCAAACTTACCTGATCTCACCCATCCTAATGAGTTAATCGAGTTTGGCAGCAAATTACTCACTGTATTGGGAGTGCTGGCGCTATTTATACTTGCTTTAGGAATTGTGATTGCGCTGCTGAGCATTGCCTTGCGCCGTGCCGAGCCAGAGCAAGCAATTTTTGTGGGAGAGTGGGTGGTGCGCTATTCTGCACTATTGCGGGGATGCCAACACGGGGTGGTGATTTTGGCAATCTTAGTATCAGGTTTCTTTCTATGTTCAACCTTGGCCAATCGCTACCATCATTGGGAACAGGATCGGGTAGTTCAAGTGGCACACACCGTAGCTGGATTACGACTGGAACAAGCGGCACCCCAGGTTCGCTATGTGATCGAGGAACCTTATACTTACACCACTACAGTTAAAGGGAAACCTGTCGAGATCGAGGATACTCGCCAAGTGAACCGCTGGCTAGCCCTCACTAGCTCTGATATTCAGGTCAAGATTGACCAAATTCCTAATCTCCAAGACCGTCGTAATAACTACCGCATTGACTTTGCTGCTGACTACAAAGTCACCAACTCCCTTGCAGAAGCAGAGGAGCTATTTTTTGAGGTGAGAGAACCTTACAGCTACTCCCTGTTGCAAGATTTCCGGGTAGAACGGGAGGGTGAGCGATTAAACCCCACCAATCCGGGTAACTACAGTTTTCCATTGCGTCTAGAACCAGGTCAATCCACCAGTTTCCGTGTCACGTACCAAGCTCAAGGGGGACCACGGTGGATTTACACAGCTGGTAAAGAATTGGTGTCTAACTTCCGCCTGACGGTACAGGCAAATTTTCCTAAAGCTGACTTTGCTAGTGGAATTGCTCCGACTGAGACTAGTGTCAAGGGGAAAACTACAGTGTTTACTTGGAGATTTGAGGATAATGTTTCAGTGCTAAACCCCTTTGGAGTATTCACAGCTACTGATCCAGTCAGGAATACAGGGGTGATTCCTCGTCTGCTGTTGTTAGCGCCTGGGTTGTTTCTGTGGTGGTTGCTTCTGCTGTATTTATCTGTACCACTGCACTTACGGAATGTGATGATTGCTGGGGGAATTTTCTTTGCTTGTCTGCTCACGCTGACTTATCTGAGCCGAGTGATGAATCCTCAGTTGGCTTGGACTGGTATTTCTTTGGTGTTGCTGGTACTTGTTTGGGGGTTAGGGAAAACCCGTTATACTTCTTGGGCAGCAGTGGTGTGTACCATTGCTGGAGCGATACTACCTGTGTTTGGGTTACTGGTTCCTTACAGTGGTCTGACCTTGAGCCTGGCGGGATTGCTCTCTACAGTATGGTTGGCAGTTAGGAATTGGTATGGTTTGTGGGATACTCTTAAACCGTGATTAATCGGGGTAAACCCGGATAAATCGGTCAAGGTCAATTTATTGTTGCTTGAGTGAGGAGTTGTCAAGCAGTAACTGGAGTCGAACCTTCCACTCACTATCTAAGCGTTCCTTGCATCCCGACAAGGAGATCCCTAAAAGCTTGAGTTCTGCTATGCTTAGAATCAACCCATCCTAGCTTAACCGCATCAGCTAAACTCAAGTCCATACCTTCCAGGAAACGCGCGGTACGACGCAACAATACTGCTTGGACTTCTTCCCTTTTCGTATACCGGGAGATCTCGTGATCTGTACCACGACCAAGAATATTCCGTGCAGCATTGTGATCAGCCTGCAACACGACCCCATTAAATATGGGTTCGGTGTCCCCTTTCCTGACCCCTAACAGGGTGCCAGAAAAGGAGTCAACTTGCGACGTGTAGCTTGGCTGAATTTCTAAAACTACTGAACCAGTCCAGTTAGCCCATTTTTGTAAAGAGTCTCGAATAGCTCCTTTCATCCAGCTATTCAATTTTCGAGACATTGCTAATGATTGACGTTTCCCTTTGATTGGTTCGGTTAAATCTTCTGCGAAGACTTTCAATGATTCCCCATTAAAAAGTGACCTACTTGCAGCGCCTATAATGGCTATAATTCCTGCCTGGTCTTTTCTGTAGCGACGATTTTCCGTTTTTCTGCTCAGATTATTTTCTAGTATGCGAGCTGATTTGGCCGGGTCGATTTTTTTTAACTTTCGATGCAGTGCCCACAATTTTCCACGATGGCGGTTTTTCTGAGTAATTCTATCAGACTTATTACTTGCCAATTTGCCTAAGCCCAGACCATGGGCACGGCCATCTGAATCGTAAAACGCTTCTGTGTAACCCTTATCTACGCCCAGAAAACGACTTTCCTTGGCAATATTGACAATTCCATGATCAACCAAAAAATGGATTTCAAAACGCTGGAAATCTTGATTGTGAATTAGTCTAATCTGTCCAGTTATTTTTCGATTAGACCTTACGAGAATTCGATTCCGTTTCCCTCTACGTAATCCCGCCATTTCTAACTGATAAGTGTGTCTAGATATTCGCTTACAGGAGTAACCATTTTGTTGGTAGACTATTTGATTATTTACCCAAGAATGGCCACGCTGAAAAGTTTTCCTGACAATTCGATGTAGAAATGGATCCTCTAGAAAACTAGAACTCGATAATTGCTTGTAGCACTGAGAACGTCGTTTTTCGTTCTCTTTGCCTGGAAATTGTTGATGCAGAATTTTTCCTAATGCTTCAATACAAGCGGCTTGTTGGGCACTAATGGCTTTAGCGACATCACTAACCGTCCATTCCATTAGCTTGGATGGCAACCCTAAAGACTCTGGAGTCCTAAAAGCTCTGACTTCTGGATAAGCTTTCCTCCAATCAAGTCCCCAATGACTGACGCTGCCCAGCTTGTTATAGGACTCAGAGCGAACTACGCCTAAACGATCCATCATGGCAAAAAGCTCAGCTTCAACCGTCATTGACATCCCAATTACTGGGACTACCTGGGTTGAAAGCTTCTTAATTGTACCTGATTTTTTCTTGCGATTAGGCATCGCTCACGCTAGTTGGCATCTGTGTCCATTATACCCTAAAAAATCCGTTTTTATCCCGCTTTTTGGCTACTTAATTGCAAGGCAAATTAATTGAGCAGATTGAGACTCCTGTGGGGCACAAAGGTTATGCGATCGCTCGAAGAGCCCGCCAAAGGCGATTGACCTACGGTCACGCTACGGGATTGACCTACGGTCACGCTACGCGATCGCAAAAGCAAAATTTCCTCAACCAGTTCTCCCCAAGCCTGCTCCAGATGTTGAATTTAATCCTAATCGTGGTTTAGTTTAGCAATCATAGGTTGAATTGCCTGGATCATGACCCTAATATTCGTTACAAAACTTTACATAAAATTGTATAAAAATTGAATTTTTGGAGAGATTAATTAGAGTGAGGAGAACCATAAAGCTTGATGCTCTTGGTTTTCCTAAACCAGTAAGGATGAGTTGTAGTCATGAATCAAATACCAGATAACGGGACTTTGACAAAATCTTGCAATCCCATGACTGATCAACCTAGATGGGGAGGGCGATTCACCTTGGAGGCGTATATCATTAAGTATTCACTTTCAGGCAATTGACCTTTTTCCCTTACCCAGAGAGGTTTTCATACCAATTCTGGCCGATTACGCCTACACATCAATAGTGGCTCGGACTTAAATTTAAATGGATATTATACATATTGCCTTAACACAGAAAGTGCAGTGAAACAGTACCCTTTTGGGTACTGTCAGCATTAGCTATAATTAAGGAATAATAGGCAAAGAAGCCGTGACTACCAACTCAACATTGCTTATACATGTAGCAGCTTGTAGCCATCGTAATGGTTCGCGGACCAAAACACTCAGCTCATGTGGCAAATGGTGAAGTATGACACTCACCTTTAAATTACTACCCAGGGAAATGCATTAACTCAGGCTTCCACTCCACTAAAAACCTAGCTATTGCAATGGGTCTAATGGTGTTTCCAAATTCAAGGGAATAATAATTGCTCAAACCAATCTCAAAGCGCGTTGTTGCTCATGGGGAGGGGCTGCGTGGGTCACCTGCGTCCGCACCTGTCTTGATGCAAAGCGCGAGTGGGGGTTTCCACGGGGCTGGAGAGCGATGCAGCGCCTTCATGCGGGGGTTTCCCCCATGAGCGACTGCATCAAGACAGGTGCGTTCACGTAGTGTCTCCAAAGGAGAATCGCGGTGTTCCGCACACAGCCCCTCCCCAAGACCGCGCTGCATTGCTGTTTCCTGCTGTTTCCTGATCCGAAGTGCCCTGATCCGAAGTGCCCTGATCCCAAGCGCGCAGCGTTATAGCTTTTCAGGGTTTAAACTACATCTACTTTTTGGCAACCCATAGTTTTTCCGACAGAAAAAACTCCCAGAAAAAACTCCCGTTGTTAATCTCGACGGAGCACAGGATCTACTGTGTTTTACCTTACTTCAATTTGATATGGACAACAATCAAGGTAAAGAGGCCAAAATTTCTCAAAGTCATTATTTAACAGCCTTCCAACGCAAACTACTCCAAAAAAGCCTCGAAGAGGATTTACATGAGTCCTACCGTCAGCGGATTCAAATTATGTTATTGGCAGATCAGGGCAAATCTCAAACGGAAATTTGTCAAACCTTGGGGTGTTGTGCCGCAACAGTAAGACATTGGATGCATATCGCTCGTAGTGGGATGGCTCACCAATGGCAGGATTGTCCCATTGGTCGCCCCAAGGCAGTTAATGAGGAGTATTTAGACCGTTTGAAGGAACTGATTAACCAGAGTCCCCGGGATTATGGGTATTCCTTTCGCCGTTGGACAGTGAATTGGTTAAACAAACATCTGGCGAAAGAATTGGGGATTGAACTGAGCAATCGCCACCTGCAACGATTGCTCAAGCAGATGGGATTATCGACTATACCAACACGGAGAAAGGTTAACTCCCCTAGCAGACAGGAAAACGATGGTCACAGCATCTTAATTTCTGACCTAAAATCCGCTAATGGCTCCGAGTCCAATAGTTTTTGGCTATTCAATCCCAGCAACATGGCATAAGATGATGGTTCGACATACATCTAGATCTAATCCTACATCTAATTCACTGATTTCTCCTGAGCAACTCGCCCATACTCTAGGCCATTCTCTTTCAGAATTAGAGGTATCACGCTGTCTCAAACAAATAAAATATCGCGAGCCAACGGTCGGTCAATTTTGGCAGTCAACAGATGCTGAGGCTGGCATTTATATTGTGATTTCCGGAAAGGTCAGACTGATTAATAGCGCGGGGGAGTTAATTACCAATCTAGAAGCCGGAGCTTCCTTTGGGGAGTGTACTTTCTTTCCAGAGGAGTCTTTTGAGTCCTACTCAGCCAGAGCTTCCCTTAAAACCAAGCTCTGTTATCTAACTCCGGAACTGTTATTTCCCCTGATTAGCAAACATCCCCAAATCCGCGAGCATTTTTATCGTCAGGCTCAAGGGCAAAATTCCCTGCTGATGCCTTCGGAGAGTGCTTTGGGAGAGTCGCAGAAAGAGAGAGTGGGAGAAGTAAAAAGAGTGGGGGAGAAGAAAGATATCCCCACCTCCGGAGACGAAAAACCCAAGCAAACCATCAGCAAAGCTTACTTTCCTAGCCCTACTCAAAAGGTTGGTCATTTGTGGCAGCGAGTGACTCGGCGCTATCCGTTTTTTGCCCAACAGAGTGGTTCTGACTGCGGTGCTGCCTGTCTGGTGATGATCGGTCGCTATTGGGGGAAACGATTCAGTGTTAATCGCTTGCGAGATATCTCCAATGCTGACCGTAATGGTGCTTCATTGCGGGGACTATCAGCAGCAGCGGAAAGTATTGGCTTTTCCACTCGACCGGTGAAAGCTAGTCTGGATCGACTGGCAAAACAACAGCTACCTGCCATTGTCCACTGGGAAGGAAAACACTTTATTGTTGTTTATGAAATTACCAACAAGCATGTGGTAATTGGTGACCCTGCTCTTGGTCAGAAAACTCTCAGTCATCAGGAATTCAAAGCAGATTGGACTGGTTATACACTGCTACTGGAACCCACAGCAATCCTGAAGGATACCAAAGAAAGTAAGACCTCCTTCTGGCAATTTTTTGAGTTGGTAAAGCCTCACAGTGTTGTGTTGCTGGAGGTGTTTTTTGCTTCCATGATGATCCAGATATTCGGTCTGGTTACCCCCATATTTACCCAGATAATTTTAGACCGAGTGGTGGTGCAACGGAGCACCCTCACCCTAACTGCTGTGGGGTTAGGATTGCTGATGTTTACTATGTTTCGGGTTGCGATTACCGGGTTGCGGCAATATTTGCTTGACCACACGGCGAATAAGGTAGACCTAGCACTGATTGTGGGGTTTATCAGCCATACCTTGCGATTACCTTTGGGTTTCTTTGAGTCTCGTTTTGTGGGTGATATTACCTCCCGCATTCAGGAAAATCGTAAAATTGAGCGGTTTCTAACCGGTGAAGCGTTATCTATCCTGCTAGATTTACTAACAGTTTTTATCTATGTGGGATTGATGTTTTGGTACAGTTGGAAGATGGCGCTGCTAATTTTGGTGATTGTACCACCCTTTTTCCTGCTGGCGTTGATTTCTACACCGTTTTTAAAACGAATTTCTCGGGAAGTATTTAATGCGATCGCAAAAGAAAGCAGTTATCTGATTGAAGTGCTTTCTGGTGTTCGCACTGTCAAGTCTACAGCAGTTGAGCAAACCGTACGCTGGCATTGGGAAGAGTTATTAAATAAAGAAGTTAAAACTAACTTTTCTGGGCAAGTGATTAGCAATCGACTCCAGATTTTCAGCAATACCATCGAAGGGTTAGCCACTACGGCACTGCTCTGGTTTGGGGCATGGTTGGTGATTCAAAATCAGCTCACCATTGGGCAATTGGTGGCTTTTAATATGTTACTGGGTCAGGTGATCAGGCCTTTCCAGCGGATCACCGTACTGTGGAATGAATTTCAGGAAGTCGTGATTGCTATGGAGCGCATCAATGATGTGCTGGATTACCAACCAGAAGAAGATTTGCACCATCAAGCACGGCAATCATTACCTGAATTGCGCGGTCATATTCGTTTTGATCAGGTCACCTTCCGCTATCACCCAGAAAGTGAGAGCAATGTTCTGGAAAATCTTAGTTTTGAGGTAAAACCAGGGCAAATGGTCGCCCTAGTGGGGCGCAGTGGTTCCGGGAAAAGCACGATTTCCAAGTTGATGTTGGGGCTGTATCTTCCGTCAGATGGGAAGGTGTTGATTGATGGGCAAGATATCACCAGTCTTTCTTTAGGCTCCTTGCGCCAGCAAATTGGTGTGGTGGATCAAGATACCTTTTTGTTTGGAGGAACAATTCGAGAAAACATCGGTCTGGCTTATCCCTCAGCCACCTTAGAAGAAATTATCGCAGCAGCGAAACTGGCCGGTGCCGATGAATTTATCCAAAAACTGCCCATGGGCTATGAAACCGAGATTGGCGAGGGAGGAGGCATGTTGTCTGGAGGACAGCGACAGCGTTTAGCCATTGCTCGCGCCCTCTTGGGAAATCCCCGCTTATTAATTTTCGATGAAGCCACCTCCCACCTGGATGCGGAATCGGAGCGGATTATTCAGACCAATCTCAATACTATTCTCAAAAACCGCACCACCCTAGTGATTGCTCACCGTCTTTCTACCGTACGGAAAGCTGACCTGATTTTAGTGCTCGATAGAGGGGTATTGATTGAAAGCGGTACTCACGAAGACTTAATGGCAAAGCGAGGACATTATTTTTATCTGAATCAGCAGCAGTTATAGCGCAGGGAATAGGGTGTGGGGTGTGGGGTGTGGGGTGTGGGGAGTAGGGAGTAGGGTGTGGGGTGTGGGGTGTGGGGTGTGGGAAAAAATCCGTTGATTACTCTTGCCTATTGCCTATTGCCTATTGCCTCTTTCTTGCCTATTGCCTATTGCCTATTGCCTATTGCCTATTGCCTATTGCCTTTTGCCTATTGCCTTTTGCCTCTTGCCTTTCCTTAAAAGATTCTGTTCACAACTCAAATGGAAATACTGCTATGCCTGAAAATCATACATTGAATGGACATAGTCCTACTCAAACTATTCCAGACCAGCGTCGCTATGAGGAGTTACTCACCCAAGAAACGACTCCTCAACTTAGGAATGATCAACCACTCCAGGGTCATGACTGGTCTTATGCTACTAAGGAACTGCTTGATACATTACCCCAGGTTTGGACAAGGGGATTACTGTATTTTTTGATGGTATTTATCGGTATTGCGTTACCTTGGGCGATATTCGCTCAGGTGGATGAGACCGGGAAAGCCAGAGGAAGATTGGAACCTACGGGGGAAACTATCAAACTTGATGCTCCAGTGGCAGGAACCGTAGCAGCAATTAAGGTCAAAGAAGGGGAATTGGTAACGGCTGGTCAAACCTTACTAGAACTGGAATCAGAGTTAGTTAGCACTGAACTTCAGCAGGAACAAAAAAAATTAGAAGGGCAACAGAATCGCCTGAATCAATTAGAAGTGCTGAAAAACCAATTGATACTAGCTCTGCGTACCCAGGAGCAACAAAACCAAGCTCAAGAGTTAGAAAAACAGGCGCAAGTCGAGCAAGCACGGCAGAATCTGGAAGCCTTCAAGTTCGCCTACAGTTTACAAAAAGAAGAACTATTGGCACAAATAGAGCAGGCACGAGGGGCGATAGACTCTAGCAAGGTTGCCTATGAATTAGAAACCATTCGTTTAGAAAGTGCTGAGGAAAAAATTCCCCGTTACAAAAACGCTTATGAAGAAGGGGTTTTGTCCAAAGAACGCTTTTTAGATGTGCAACAGTCAGCCAAAGAAGCCCAGAAAACTATCATCAGAACTGAATTAGAAATAAAACAAGCTCAGTCTCGCCTGAAAGAGCAACAAGGTAGTTATGAAAAGACCATTCATCAAGCCTCCGCTGATATTAAACAAGCTCGCCTGCGCTTGCAAGAGCAAGAACGAAGTTATAAAACCTTGGTTCATTCTGGTAAACTAGCGTTACTAAAAAGTGAGGAACAACTCAATAATATAGAAACCCAAATTACTACCCTCCAAGCCGAACTATCTCAGACTAAAAGTCAGATTAAATCCTTGGAATTTCAGTTAAATCAAAGGATGTTAGCCGCCCCGATCGAGGGAATCGTGTTTCAGTCCCCGATCAAAAGTGCTGGGGCTGTGGTGCAACCTGGAGACACTATCGTCGAGATTGCCCCAAAAGAGTCCTTCCTTTCCCTGCGAGCCCAGATCGCTATTTCAGAAAGTGGCTCCTTACGGGAAGGAATGGCAGTAAAAATGAAGTTTGATGCTTATCCTTTTCAAGACTATGGAGTAGTAGAGGGAACGGTAATCAAGATTTCTCCAACCTCCAAGGTTACAGAAACGGAGCAGGGTAAAGTGCCTACTTATGACCTAGAAATTAAACTCAATAAAACCTGTATGCCCACACCAAAGGAATGTATTGCTCTCCGCCCAGGGGACACCGCAACAGCAGAGGTAATTGTCCGGCAGCGTCGGATTATGGATTTAGTTCTGGATCCCTTTAAGAAGTTGCAGCAGGGGGGTTTGGAATTGTAGCGCTATTGGAAGGGAATCGGGAATCGGGAATCGGGAATCGGGAAAGAGAGGGAGGTGTGGGGAGTGTGGGAGGTGTAGGAGGTGTAGGAGGTGTGGGGAGATGGGAGTTGAACATAATCAGCAACTGTCGTGGAAACCTCCAAGACCTCGCTGCTTCCAATTCCCTACTCCCTACTCGGCGTTGCTTAATAATGGAATGATTTCAAAAGTTTTGTGGAATGGGCATCTTGCGGTGGAACTGGCATCTTGCCAGTTTCAATATATTTTCGGGCGGGCAGGATGCCCACTCTACTCCTATTCATTTCTTGATTCAGCAACGCCCCCGACTCCCGACTCCCGACTCCCGACTCCCGACTCCCGATTCCCGATTCCCGATTCCCGATTCCCG
>NZ_CEYLVT010000026.1:39622-51572 GCF_982860115.1 Moorena sp. | reverse complement strand
GGCTAGACAGGAAACAACCTGATCTGACTATCCGCGAGAGAGTCGAAAAAAAAATTTTTTTTTTTTCAACAAATTTGACAGCTTGTCTGATATCCTAATTTATAGACATTAATTTTCTCCGACAAAAAAATATGAAACGCCCATCCTATATAGGTTAAAACCTAATTTATGGGTAAGGATTCAGCTATCAGCTTATGGGCTACGCCCACGCTACGCGAACAGCTGATGGGCTACAGATGCTGCTACTTTTGTTAGCGCAGCGTGCCCTGACGGCTGAAAGCGGACGGCTGACATTTTTGGAGATGTCTATTGTAGATATAGAGAGGTCATTTTTGTGCTAAAACTCGCGTTAAGAGTCTTTGCAATCCTTGTATTTTTTGTTACAAGTTTTGTCTTGTCTTCATCAAAGGCGTTTGCTGCACCATGCTCCCGTGTTTATCAAGTATTTGAGAAAGGAAATGTTCTAGACAAAGATCCTTCCATTCCATACATAGACACACACCTGATGAGGAATAAAATGTGCTATGGAGAAAATTTTTCTCAGCCTCCGATGCTGCTTCTAGAAAACCCGAAATTAGAAGAAAAGATAGATTTAACAGCCGAATATAAAGACTATGAGATTGGGGGTTTCCACGTGAAACTAAGAGGTTATACTACTAATACGACTACTACTGAAGGAGATACTGATGTTCAAACACTTCCAAATGCACCAGTGGGCCCAACCATAAAAATAAAAACTTCAGAAACCCCTATTCAACGGGATCCGACTACTGGTGGTAAATATTTTCCTCTTAATATTAATTTTCAGAACGGACTTCCTTCGTGCCCTGGAACTGATTGTTTATCGATTCCCTACGATAAGTTTAAAAATCCCTACTTCAATAGCACTAATTTACACACTCATGGTCTCCATGTTTCTCCAGAGCCTACTCAAGATGACGTTTTGGTTGAAATAAAGCCTGATAATAACTTATGTGACCCTGTTTCCACGGGTTATTACAAGCCTGAGATAGACTACGACGGAAACAACGACGGAGTCATAGACGAGAAGGACTACTGTACTAACATCAGGATTAAAGTTCCTAAGGATCATGTTTCAGGGACTTTCTGGTATCATCCTCATTTGCATGAAGCTACAGCACTTCAGACTAGCAGTGCTATGGCTGGTGCTCTTATCATTGAAAATGATATTCCCGGTCAAAAATCTTTAGCTTCAGTACTGGCTGGCGTTAAAGATAGGATATTTGTTTTTCAACAAATACCTTTCATTGCCGCTAATGAATTTACTTGGGAGTTGACGGGTTATGTTGAGAACTTTGATGAAATATTTAGTCCAGGAAAATGGGATGGAACGAAAAAGGCTTGTGATTACCTTAATAATGATGACAATTGTCCTAAATTGATACCTGCTAATCCGGACACAATAATATCATACTCTCAAAGGGATGGAGAAGGTGCGATATGGAATGGTTATGGCGGACATACCACTATCAATGGACAACTGGCTCCTCTAATTACAATAAAACAGAATGAAGTTCAACGATGGAGGTTTATTGATGCAGGAGTAAGAGAACGAATTGAGGTAGCTGTTTATAAGGATGACGGATGGAATAATAATATTTTCACTGGAAAGACTGAAACATATCCCGAACCAATGAATAATATTTTCCACGAGGTTGCTGAAGATGGAATAACTTTTGAGAGCATCAGAGAACGGAAGAATATTTTCTTAGGTTCAGGATATAGAAGTGACGTTTTGGTGAAATTTGATGAACCTGGTAAGTATCTACTTGTTGATACTCGCATTGATACCATACAAGCAGAAGGAGTAAAAGATGGTGATCAAGAAATACCAGCCGAAGTAAAAGCAGGAAGAAAGATTCTAGCATTTATAAATGTAGAAGGTGAGTGTAGTGCTCCTTCTTGTGTATCTGATCTTCCTGATTATGATCTTAAGTCTCAGGGTATTTCAACTTTAGCAACCACTCCAGACACCGATGGTTATATTTTTGAGGGCATTGACGATGGTGAGATCCATGCAAAAATTGAGTTGAATCGTGATAATATAGATGGCGTGGATGGAAACGAACCTATAATAAAGGTTACACAGTTTGGGATGAATTGCGAGTATCCAACGGGTTGCGTAATAGGTAATAATACAGATATTAGAAGCCCAGGCGAATCATTTTCAACGGATAACTTCATGACAGTGCAAAAGGGTACAAAAGAAAAATGGATTTTACAATCTAATCGGGGGAATCATTCTTTTCATATTCATGTTAATCCTTTTCTTGTGACTGAGGGTCTAGATTACGTGGGATTGAACGGCGAGCCTACTTGGAAGGATACTATCTATCTAAAAAGTCCAGATGACAATGGTCCAGGGGAAGGTGGTACTTATCCAGTGACGTTCTTAACAGAGTTTGAGGACTTCACTGGCGATTCTGTTTTTCACTGTCATATTCTAGATCATGAAGATGAAGGAATGATGAGAGGATTTGAGATAAAATAGGCTTCTAGCAAGTAACAGTAGCGTCGGGTGCGTTAGGCAAGGGCTACTCTTGATTTTCCCCCTGATCAGAATCGGTTGAGAGAGCCCTGCCCGTCACCCACCACTGGGTCAAACAACAAAGATGATGTGTCTTAGGTGTGGAGGTACAATTTCCAATAGAAATTAAAACTAACTAAGATGCGCATCGGTAAACGCACTAGACCTAGACAATTAGACATAATTATCAAAGGGTCATCCCATAACCATTGGCGTGACCCTTATCATATAATGCTGACCGTTAATTGGCCGATATTTTTCGGACTAATTGCGGTTTGTTATTTAACCATTAACATCGTCTTTGCCCTATTGTACCTAGCTGGAGGAAATTGTATTGAAAATGCCCGTCCAGGTGCTTTTTTAGATGTCTTTTTCTTTAGTGTTCAGACCATGGCATCCATTGGTTATGGTGCCATGTATCCCGTGACCTCCTATGCTAATATCATCGTTACCATAGAAGCTCTAGTGGGTTTGATGGCCCTAGCCATGGCAACGGGACTAATGTTTGCCCGCTTCTCTCGCCCTACTGCCAGAGTCATCTTCAGTCGTAGGGCAGTGATTGCGCCCCATAATGGGGTAACTACCCTCATGTTCCGCACTGCCAATGAACGGGATAATCGGATTTTGGAAGCTCAGCTCAGGGTAAGTTTCCTGCGCAATGAAGTGACATTAGAAGGGGAATCCATGCGTCGATTCTATGATCTAAAACTGTTGCGTAGCCAAACCCCTAGCTTTGGTCTAACTTGGACAGCCATGCATCCGATTGATGAAAGTAGTCCGTTATATGGGGAAACACCAGAGTCTCTTGCTGAAATGGAAGCCACACTTGTTATCACCCTAGTCGGTATTGATGAAACGGTTTCCCAGACTATTCACAGTCGTCACTCCTACACCGCATCAGAAATTTTGTGGGATAGGCGTTTTGTAGATATGTTTGATAGGAAATCAGACGGCAGTAGAATTATTGATTATAGTCACTTTCATGATGTTAAAGAATAGCAATTTAAAGGTAAGCAGTCAGCAGTCAGCAGTCAGCAGTCAGCCTTGAGCTGATAGCACCTCAAGTAGCGTGGCACAGGCTTCAAGGCTGGGACGTAGCCCATAAACTGTTCGCGTAGCGTGCGCTTAAGCTGACCGCTGATAGCTGATAGCTGATAGCTGATAGCTCATAGCTGATAGCTCATAGGTTACGTTATTTTCTATTACCCAAGTGTTGTTACCGTACGCAATAATAAGGTTCAAACCAAGAAATGAAGGGACTCGACTGAACTGAATCCGCCACTAACTCTACTACTCCGTCCTTATTAACAATCCATCGATTAGCTTCAATAATTCTAGACCGACGTGAGTTACCTGGATTAGGCAATGAAGCATTAGAAGGATTTTTCCTGCGGCGAGCGATATGTCGAGGTAATGGACGTAAATCCATCCACAGGGTTTGACCTACAAGAGGTTGAGTGGGGTCTGTGGGTAAGCCACCCCGCCCAACTTGGGTAAATTGATTGCCCTGATTGGTACCGCAACCAGTGGCAACTAGCAGTTTGGGATTAACAAAATTGTCTGGTAGCTCTAATAATCCCGCGCTAGGGTCGGAGGATCGTGCATTAATTTCCACAGTACCGCTAAAAGAAGCTCCCAGTTGGGAAGAGGCGGTAATATCACTATTTGGGGTAAGTTGTTCCCGAAATTCAGTACCAAAAATGCCTAAGGCATTGATAATCACTTGTCCGCCAAAGCTATCTTCAGCATTGGCAGTGATATCGCTATTGTCTAGGGCAACTAGCAAGTCAGTATCGATAGTAATGTTACCGCCAGTTGCAGCACCTGTAGCATTAGTAGTGATGTTACTGCGATCGCGTATTACAATCAGCTCAGAATCCAGCTCAATATTGCCCTGATCCCCAGCACTGACTTCCGCAGAGAGGGTAGCGCTCTGCTCTAATAGAATCGATTTAGCAGTAATGTCGAGATTACCAGCCTTAGCATTATCCCCATTACCACGAGCACTGACGGAAATTTCGGCGCGATCGCGCACGGTCAAGTTGTTGCTGATAATGGTCACCGAATCCGCAGGGGCGTTTTCCAAAGAGAAGGCAGCAATGCGACTAGGAAACTGACCGTCCTCTGAAATACCAGTGACCTCTATATTTTTAACATTGAGGATGATATCCCCAGCTGCACCATCCCCTAAACTAGAAGCAATCACCTGTCCACCATCAAAGATATGCAACCGTTCAGCATCTATGGTTAATTGACCGCCATCGCCAGTGGCTTCTTCATCCACGGAAACTAACACACCACTGACAGCGCCAGAAAAATCGACAAAGGCATCACTGACTTCTACCTCAGTGGCGCGAATGGTAATATTCCCAGCATCCCCAGCACCAACCGCAGAGGCTTGGAGACGCCCCCCTTCAGCCACTCGCAAATTCCCAGTGTCAATCACTAGATCACCACCATTTCCACCAATTTCGTCCCTAGTACCACCAATAACTAGTCCACTTGTGAATACGCCGCTAGAGGCTGAACCACTAGCATCAGTGCCAATCACATCTACGGACTCGGAGGCGTACACTGTGATATTTCCGGCATCCCCAGCTCCATCGGTACGAGAGACCAATCCTGCTCCATCTCTGAGAACCAAACGCTCGGTTTCAATGGTTAAATTGCCCCCAGGGCCGTTGCCCTCTGCACCTGTAAAAAAGGCGCTGGGAAATATACCATCAGATGACGTACCTATGGCTTCGATCAAATTAGCTCTAACCATTACACTGCCCCCATCCCCATCACCGCCATTAACGGAAACGATCTGAGCGCCATTACGCAACTGCAAAACTGGAGTTTCAACAATCACCCTCCCTGTATTCCCAGTTGCTCCAACTTCGGCGTCGGTATTGATGAGTCCAAGCTCTTCAACAGTGGTTCCTCCTAGCATCACAGATTCTGTGGCGGTAATAGTAATCTCACCAGCATTACCGGAGCTGGAGGTAGCGGTACTTAGAGTACCCCCGTTCACATGCAATTGTTCGGTATCAATCACGATTGTACCGGCATTTCCCCTACCCTCGGCAATGCTTGAGATTAAGCTTGATCCATTCACTTCCAGCAATGAGCCGACATGTAAGGTAATATTGCCACCAGCACCCGCATCAAAGGTATCGGTGGAAATTCTACCACCATTGTTGATTATCAATTTTTCAGTATTAATCGTTAAGCGGCCACTATCCCCTGTGCCTCTCGATTCTGAAAATAAGCCGCTCCTGGCTTGGACATTCGGATTAAAGTTAGCTGGATTGAAAGGGTCTTCCGGTAACGAGACTCCCTCAGTGCCCAGGTTTTCTAAAGATACTTGCAGGGTGTAAGTGTCCCCCACTTGTGGGGTTGTGCCCTCGATCAATTCATTATTACTAGCACCAGATGGGAAGGTAGCGACTCCGAGTAAGTAAACCCCTGGTTCAGTGATAGTGGTATCAATTAAAGAGTCTGTGGTGAAACTGCCAAAGACTTGTCTACTGCCACCAGCACCATCAGCGGCTTGAGAATCGTCATTGACCTCTAATAATTCCCCTGTACCTTGATTAAACAGGAAAATCTTGCTATCTATGTTGCCGTCAGAGTCAGTAAAGCCATTGTCGATGTCGAAAATAGCTCGACTGTTGCCATTCGTGATACTGAAGGAGAAGTAATCGACTTGATTTTCGGCTGTACCCAAGACAGTAGTGCCATTAATAATCTGTTCTGGAGTCCGTTCAATGGACACATAGGGTATTCCCAATGGTCCAGATTCAGCCACGTCGGGATTGGGGTCAGTAATAAACTCCAGATCATTTAAGTCAAATAAGTCAAAGGGTTCTAAGTCCAACAAACGATTCGGGACAAAATCCCGACTTTCCCCAGATATAGTGACGCTTTCGCTAGCGTTAATGGTGATATCTCCAGCATTGCCTAGATTGGTGGTAAGGGTGATAATCTGTCCGCCAGTGTCAAGGACTAAGGTATTGAGATTGAATGCGATCGCACCACCATTACTACTACTATCGGTAACTGTACCGATAAATCCCCGATTAGCTAGATTGAGTGACCCTTCGGCATTATTAATGGTAATGTTGCCTCCAAAGCCACTAGTGTCAGCAGCAGAACGAGTCAGAATCCCGCTAAATAACCCATCCTCAGTGAAACCAGAGATATCAATGGTGCCATTGGCATTAATTTCAATATTTCCTGATGCCCCATTGCTATTGGTAACAGTTTGAATTCTTGAACCACCAGTGATAGTCAGGTCGCTAGTGCTTAGCTCAATCAAACCACCATTGCCTATCGCTCCTGTTAGTAAATCATTAGCAATCAAACTCTTGTCACTAAGAGTGGTATTACCATTAGCGTTAATGGTGATATTGCCAGCCACTGCATCTGGTATCGATGTCCCTGAAGTCAATCCAGCTTGTAACTCACTGGCTGACATGTCGAAGTTAGCACCATTGATGGCAATAGTTCCGCCATTAACTGAGGTGACATCTACTACCGAACCGTTGCTCAAAGAAATATCAGCTCGTTGGACTCCATCGGGAAAACTTACTGATGTCGCGCCATTGAGGGTAACTGTTCCTGAACTGGATAATCCTCCTAATTCCACCCGTCCTCCTGGCACTTGTAGGGTCGCACCATTCAGGTTAACCTCTCCCCCAAGTAAAGCTATGGTTTGCCCTGTCTGGATGCCTAAAGTAGCTCCAATAACGTTTACTGGGCCAGGATTGCTACCATACTGCAAACCCATGGGAATATTAATAGTTAACAGTGGTGGGGCATGTGGATCACTAGCACTAAAGTTGAAACCATTGTCAAACACCGCACTATCGGCAGTGCTAGCAAAAAAGGAGCCTGCTACATCTAAGCTCGCATTAGATCCAAATGCAATACCATTGGGATTAAGCAAGAATAAATTAGCGCTACCATTTACTCCTAAGGTGCCCAGAATTTGAGAGAGGGTGCTGCCGGTGACACGAGTCAAAATATTGGTAATACCATCAGGATTAGCAAAATACACTCGTTGACCATTACCAACATTAAATTCCAGAAAACTATGGAATAAGTTACTATCTCGAATCGCTCCCCCTTCGATTAAATCTACTACTGCACCACGGATAGTCTGATTGGGAGTAACCTGAGAATTTTCATTCCCCAAGGTACTATCTGGGGTAATTTGGGCGAGGGTGGGTGAGGCGAGTAATAAACATAGACTACTGACTTCGAGCAATCCCAGTAAGCCTAATTGCATTAGTGAAATGAGTTCTCTGGGTTGGCTTTGTGTGAGGGGATTAGCTTTTTGGGCTTGGGGGATGCGATCGCGTTCCATGGAATTGTCTGGCCGATTACTCTCAGTTTTAGAGTTCCCGGCACTGTTGGTCAGAGGAACACCTATCTACCACTGAGAGCTTGCAGCTTCAATTAAACCCTCGGGGTTGCTCAATGCTTCAATGCTGTAAAAAAGCGTTGCATCCGCTAATTCGCAGTATTGTGGCAGGGCTGTTTCCTTGCCGCTTCCGTGTTCTATTAATACTACATGTTGAATTCCAAAATGTTAGTTAAAAGATGATTTTAATCAAAATTTAATAAGATAATTGATGAAAATAGATTTGAATAGGAAAGGCACAGTATGTTGATACTATTCAAATATATTCGATGACACTTTCTTTGACAATTCGTCAAATTGGATCTGCCTGTAAAACGGCGGCACTGATTGGCATGATGGCGCTATCTGCAATCCCCGCCCGCGCTCATGAAACAAGAGTGGTGGGAGCATATAAAGTCACTGTTGGCTTTAAAAACGAACCAGCTTTTGAGGATGTGGTGAATGCGGTTGATGTGATTCTGCGCAATGCCGCTGATGACTCTCCTGTAGACACAGACAAGGAAGACAAAATAGATCTTGATGTCTATGTGCTGTATCTCAAAGAAGATAAATTTGATGCTCAGGTGATTCGTAAAGCTAAACTCAAGGGTGAACTCCGAAAAGCCTTTCGTACTGAAAACCGTTATAATACTTGGTTCAAACCTACCCATGACGGTGCTTACGGTTTTCGGGTAAAAGGCACAATTAATGGTCAACCGATTAATGAAAAATTTGTCTGTGGTGGTGGGACAAAAGATTTTCGGGACGGAAGACCTCGCTCTTTCCGGTGCGTGGTTGACCCTCAGACATTTCCAGGAAATCGAAATAGTAACAATAACATAGACAATGCAGGATACAGAGATAATGATCGATTTCATCGCAATTATTGATATATTGGCGTTGCTGAATTAAGGAATGAATAGGAGTTGGGTGGGCATCCTGCCTGCCCGAAAACTGTAACAGGCAAGATGCCTGTGTCTTGATGCAGTCGCTCATGGGGGAAACCCCCGCATGAAGGCGCTGCATCGCTTCCACGCCTGATGCCCATTCCACACAACTCTTCAAATCATTCCATTATGAAGCAACGCCAATTTTATAGTGAATGCATAGTTAATAAATCTGAAATACCAACCTGACGTATCTTCTCTAATTCCAGAAGCCGACGATTAGCATCTTGACATTCCTGCCAATAGTATTGCTTACGTTGCCAATCATTACTAAGGTCAATTTTTTGCCATTGCTCTAAACAATAGCGCCGATGTTTTTCCAAGGCTACTATTTCTAGGGAAGCTGCTGCTGCCTGTATTACCATCGGAGCTCGCAAAATATCTTCTTTACAGGCTTCGTCAAGATGAAAGAGATGAGCGACTTGAGTAATTTCCCTAGGAAATTGTAAACTCCGGTCTTGTAAACGGGAGATTAGCTGTTCAGGGGTGGTAGTGTGAAACTGTGTGCCTATCCCTTGCAGTTCAATAATTTGTTGCCACAAGAATCGATGGTGAGAGAGACTAAACAGTAAATCTCCCTGGTCTAGAGTATCAATAATTGTTTGTCGATAGTCAGGACAGTGTAAATAAATCCGTAATAGTAAGGCTTCGGCTCGTTCTAAAAGGATGCGCTCTTTACCAACAGGTAGGTTTGAGTCTTGATTACCCTGTTGTTTCGATTTCTTTAACCGAGGTGAGGATTTCTTAAAGGCAGCTCTCAGGGGTTTTTGGAGTTGAGTTTGGAAATTTTCTATGTAGAGAGATACTAGTTTCCCTTGTCCTTGACTGAGAATTTGAGCACAGTGGTTAATATAATAAGTGAGCTGATTAATGTCGTCCAGTTGCTTTAGTAACTTAACCATCCCTTGGGCGACTTGCTGAAATTGATCGGCTTGTTGGAGGTCTTTGCTAATCAGGAGTTGATCAATCTGCCAATCCAACCACAAGGGAGCATTGAGCAACAGTTGTTGGTATTGTTGCGTAGCGTCAGGAGCAGATTTGAGGAATTCATCAGCATCTTTGCCATCGGGTAGGTTGAGTACCCGTAGCTGGACAAGCCCTTGGTAAGCTAGGTTAGCAATTTCTCCAATGGTTCTTTGGGCAGCAGTAGTACCAGCAGCATCCGCATCAAAGTTGAGCACAATTTGCTTGGATTCAGTATAGCGCGATAGTTGCCGGACTTGATCTAAACTAAAAGCGGTACCAAGGGAGGCGACTATATTAGTAATTCCTACAGCATGGAGTGCGATCGCATCAAAATATCCTTCTACCACTACAGCTTGGTCTTGCTTGGTAATGGAATTACGAGCTTTATCTAGGGCAAAGAGGGTTTTACTTTTATCAAACAGGGGAGTTTCTGGAGAGTTGAGGTATTTCGGTTGCTCATCCCCGAGACTTCTACCACCAAAGCCAATCACTCGACCTTGGGTGTCGTGGATGGGAATCATAATGCGATCGCGAAAGCCATCATAATACCCACCATTGTCTCTAGGCTTAATCAATCCCGCTTGCTCAACTAACTTCACTGGCTTCCGTTTGTGTTCCACCAGATAGCGGTAGATGGTTTGCCAACTAGCTGGAGCATACCCTAGTTCAAAGGTAATGATGGTTTCCTCACTCAGACCCCTTTGACCGCGCAAGTACTCTAGGGCCTGTTGTCCTTGGGGTTGTCTGAGGGCATGTTGATAGAAAGCTGTGGCTAAGGCCAGAATCTCGTAGAGTTGCTCTTGTAGAGAAAGTTGCCGTTGTAATTGCTCCCGCTGTTCCGGTTGGAGGGTTTGGACTGGCACCTGGTAGCGCTGTGCCAAATCCAGCACCACATCTGAGAAAGAGTGCTTCCCAATCTCCATCAGGAATTTAATCGCATTCCCTCCAGCTTGGCAGCCGAAGCAGTAATACAGTTGTTTAGAGGGACTGACAGTGAAACTGGGAGTTTTTTCCTCATGGAAAGGGCAGAGACCAACATGGTCTCTGCCACGCTTGCGCAATACCACATGCTCCGAGATGACATCCACAATGTCAGACCGTTCCTTAACTGCTTCAATAGTGTTTGGGTGTAGCCGTGGAATGTTCATTGCTCGATTACGTGGTTACAATCGGTGAGGATGTTTTTAATTGTGCCACCATACTCAAACTCTACAGAAAATGCCTGAGGTTTAGTGCCATTGCAGTATGGCGGCTGTGAGGAAGACTTGACACAAGATGCCAATGCAGATTTTAGTTAAAAAGTCAAGATCCATGGGATCTGTTTTTAGCCAGTTAATCGGTGAAAGGCTACTAATACTACCCCCAAAGAATTAGGATTGATGACCCGACAGCCACACGACCAATTTGCCAAACAGTATCTCACGGAGTTGCTAACACCTCATGGTCAGGTGCAAATTAGCCGGGAAATAACCAGTGAAGTTCGTCAAGTCGATATTTGGTTTCTACCAACACCTTCAACATCCACACCACCCCAGGTTTTAGGATTGCTCGGTCAAATGGTATCTACGGCCTGTTTATTGGAACCATTCCGCAATGCCATCGGGATCATGGCGGTGCGCAATTGCCTGCTGAAGTTGTTTGCCCTCTACGGTGACCTGCAGCGGAAGGCACGACGAAAGAAAAATTCTGTGTCAGAACCCGACTTGCCCTGTTTATGGATTCTGTCTCCTTCCTGTTCAAGCAACCTATTAAATGGTTTTGCTGCCAAACTTGATGATTCCGATGATTGGGTTGAGGGAGTCTATTTTTTGCCTGAGTTGTTCAACACAGCCCTGGTGGCCATTAACCAGCTACCGGTTACGGAAGAAACCCTCTGGTTGAGAGTTTTGGGACGCAATCGCACTCAAACCCAAGCCATTAATGAGTTGGTAGCACTGCCAGTCGGACACCCTTTACGGGGCAACATCTTAGAGATTCTCGCCAACTGGCGCATCAAAATAGAAGACAGAGAAGATTTAACTGAAGACGACACGGAGTTAATTATGAATTTATCACCAGCTTATTTGCGTTGGCGAGAAGAAACCTTAGAGCAAGGCCGGG
>NZ_CEYLVT010000026.1:2355-39522 GCF_982860115.1 Moorena sp. | reverse complement strand
AACAAGGCCGGGAACAAGGCCGGGAACAAGGCCGGGAACAAGGCCGGGAACAAGGCCGGGAACAAGGTAATTTAGAGGGACAGCGCCTGATGGTGGAGAATCTACTGGCAGGCCGGTTTGGCACTGTTGATCTCGAGTTATCCCAGACGATTGAGCCTTTGATGCAGTTGCCGATCACAGAGCGTATTCAGGTGCTCCTTAACCTATCCCGTCAAGAACTGTTGGAGAGGTTTGGAAAGAGTCTATCTGATTGATACCAACTGTAAGCATTAAGCGGTCAGCGTTCAGCTTCTTGAGGGTTTTCCATAATCACGGGTCGCACCTCATGTACTCGTCCCAGGGCTAAATGCCTTGTTTGTCTTGATTTAAAAGCTAACTGGTAAGCATATGCGCGAAGCGCACGCTACTTGAGGTGCTATCAGCGTGTCGCGTATCAGCTATTGGCCGTAGGGCAGGCTCGGCCAACATTTTATGCGGTAAAGATGGTGCTACTAGATCGGTGCTTTTGAATAAAATAAGCTCACGGCTGAATCCTTAAGCTGACTGGTCAGAAGCTGATCGCTGAATTCTTACAGCTAGAGTGTATCTTTTTAACCATTTAAAGGTAACTTGTCAACTGCTATACCTTCCTGATTCAATTAATTTTTTTAAAAGTCTTGCTAGATAAATAAAAGTCTAGTCAAACAGCCAATTAATCCCAAAATATCAACAAAAATAAAGTACCATCATAAGTGAATACTTTCTTCATTTTTTTATGTTTAAAATTTAGTCAAATAGCATTTCCATTTAAAAAAATATATTTCTGCTTGAATAAATTCAACATAAACGATCCAATATACGTAATTATAACAAGCATTCATAACGAAAAAAAGCCTCTGTATAGATAGTATAAATAACATCTATACAGACTATATAAATAAATTTTATAGTCTGTTTATTAATCAGGGATTGCATACATTCACTGAATGCTGATAGGTGACCGCTGAAATTATAGCTAATAGCTAAAGATTCGTTGGTTTGAAAGCCAAGACAACACCCTGAGATTACTAGTTAGTTGTAAACAGAAAGATAGCTATATGACAAATCTAATCATACGTTCCATATACGACATCCAAGGTCAAGGTCATATCTCACCATTTGTTGGTCAGTCTGTCGCCACTACAGGTATTGTGACTGGGGTAGCGAGCAACGGCTTCTACCTACAAGACCCTGATGGAGATAATAATGATGCCACCTCAGATGGAATTTTTGTTTTTACCGATTCTACTCCTACGGTCAGCATCGGTGACGAGGTGCAAGTGAGTGGTGATATAGAAGAATTTCGGCCTAGTAACCGTTCCAATGACTTAACACTGACTCAAATTACTAACCTGACTAATATTAGGGTCTTATCATCGAACAACCCTTTACCTACTGCAGTGGTTATCGGTGAAGACCGTACACTACCTACAGAAATTATTGATGATGATGATTTAACTGACTTCTACGAAAGCCTAGAAGGGATGCGGGTGCAAATCAATAATGCTGTAGCGGTTTCTGCCACCAATAGCTTTGGTGAAATTTGGGCGGTTCCAGGTGATGACATTGCTATTAGTGACGGTGACTTCAATCCAAAACGAATTCAGATTGATGACACTCTATTGAATGGCACCTCTCCTATAGTTAATGTCGGTGACGAGCTCGGTACTGTAACAGGGGTACTTAGCTACAGTTTCGGTAACTTTGAACTCCAGTCTACTGAACCAATTAGTGCTACATCCGGTAACCTACAGCCAGAGATAACGAATATGGAAACGTTAGCAATTGTCGATGTCAACAGTGAGTTTGCTGAGGAAGCTAGCGACTATGACGCAATTTTGGCTCCCTTGACCTTACCTGAACCAACTATTATCAATGGCACCGCAGGTAGTGATAAGATGACTGGTACTGATAACAATGACATTATCACTGGTTTCCAAGGTCGAGATTTGCTCACTGGTGGTGGTGGTAATGATCAGTTTGTGTACACCTCACAGCGAGATGCTGGCGATCAGATCACCGACTTTGAAGTGGGAAGTGACAAAATTGTTCTTACTGAGTTATTTAATAATAGCGGAATTACAGTTGCTAATTATGCGGATGCGATTAATCAGGGCTTTCTGAGTTTTGCTTCACAGGATAATTATGCTGTTGTTTTGTTTGACCAAGATGGCTCTGATGACAGCAATTATCAAGGGGTTTTCAGGGAATTAGAACAGGAATTTCCGTTTCCTTCTTTAAATACTAACTCAGATGGAAGTCAGATATTTATCGTTCTCGAAGATGTTGATGTTTTTGAGCTCCATGATGCTAGTAATTTTGTGATATAAAAGGTTTTTCGCGTAGGGTGGCCGTTCGCGTAGCGTGGCCTAAAGGCCAAAAGGCCAATGTTATTTGGTTTAAGGTTTAATAATCTTTAATAATCTTTATCCTGTTCCAAATAATAGTTAAGGTTTTTGAGCTGATTTTGGTGCTTATCAAGGGCTACAATAAATCCGCTACTGTTAGATTTGGTAGTCTACTCAAAAGACCTCTTGCAAAAGTCCCAAACTATTGCCGACTCCCTACTCCCTACTCCCTACTCCCTAAAACCTATCATTTGCGCCAAGACAAACGAACAGGCATTTCCGACCGTGGCATCAATTCTGGGATCTCATGGGTAGCTTTAAATCTTGCCATGCGCTTACCATACCAGTTAGCTCCTGGAAACGCCGTTAAACCATGAGCAAAAACACTAATCAATACAGTTACTACCATAGTGCTAAACATCACTTCACTACCCTGAATTCCATCCCCCTCTAAAATTAGTAAACCATACAATATTGAAGCCACTCCCCTCGGTCCAAACCAGCCCAGAAATAAAATAGTATACCAACGCAACTTCATACCAATCACACTAATAGCAACCCCTACCATCCGAGCAATGGTCAGAGTAGCAACAGCGTACAATACCATCTGCCAATTGACGCTATCGAGAGCAGGAAACACCATCATTGACCCATAAATCATAAAAATCAGCAGCACCAGCAACTGTCCCTCTGCTTCTCCAAACTCATACAAACAATCACAAATTGATGGAGCTGTATTCCCTAGGGTTAAGCCAGCACAAAATGCCGCAATAAAACCATTTCCCCCTACTAATTCTGCGATCGCATAAGCACATAAGGACAGTCCTAATACCGATAAATCTTCAAAACTATGAGTAATCCACTTGTAGCGAACACTCTGTGACACCAACCAACCGCCAATATAGCCAACTGCTACCCCAACGATTGGCCCGAGAATCACTTGCATAGCAGCAAAGCGAAACCAAAAGCTTGCTGTTCCCGTCCCTTCCATTGTTCCAGCTAAGGAGAGGAAAATTAATAGAATCGGTAAACAAATACCATCATTCAAACCACTTTCAACATTGAGGGATTGACGAATACAAATTGGAACACGAGGGCTGCTGACCACCGCTTGTCCTAAAGCCGCATCAGTGGGAGCCAGAATTGTTGCCAAGGCTGCTGCTTCCCAGAATTCTAACCTACCTCCAAGCAACAGTACTGCCAAGATTGTTCCTAGGATAATTGTCAGCGGTAGACCAATACCTAACAGACGTACCGGTAAATTGTAGTCTCGACGCAACAGTTTAAGATTAATCCGAGAAGCATCAGTGAATAAAACCAGAATCAAGGTAAATTCAGCAATTATCCGAACAAGCTCATGCTCTACCTCCAGATTCAATAAACCCAACAATGGCGGACTCAATAAAATTCCAAAGATAACAAAAGCCATCGGTGGAGTAATCACACTTTTCTCAATGCGCCCAGAAATTAAACCAAAGCCGAGGATAAATAGGGCAATAATCGCAAATAGTTCAGTGTTCATGAAATTGCTCTAAGTCTTGAGTGTATCAGTGCTATACCAAAGGCAATAGGCAATAGGCAATAGGCAACCCACCCCTAACCCCTCCCAGGAGGGGAAGGCAATAGGCAATAGGTAAAAAAAAATGTGTACCTCATAGTTATGAAAAACGCTGATAGCCGACACGCTGATAGCTGATAGCTTAAGTTACAAAAGTCTCTTTTTTCCACCCAAGCCAATCAGCCAGATCACAACAAACAACCAGTGAATGACGACAGCTGTCCAGATGGAGCCACTTTGAAGATAAGCAATAGTACAAATAATTCCCAAAAGCGCAGCTAGAAAGAGAAACATAGGCTTAAAAAATGTTTCCCGTGCCGCCGGATAGAAGGTGATAGCATTCAGCGGATGATAAATAATAAAAATGACTAAACTGACTGTAGACCAAGCGGATAGTGAAATTAATGAAGGGTTTTCTGAGGGATGAGGTAATAATAAAACCCGGAAAAATGTCTCCTCAGCTATTGCTGGTGTAAACAGAGCAGTTATCATAATTTTTAGCACTGGATGCCAAGAGGTTTTGACATTAATAGCACTTACATCAGTTTCCCTGAATAAGGGGGATAATGGGGTATTATGATCAGTTTCTTTTGAGAATGGAGATAATGGGGTTTCCTCAATAGTAAGTAAGTTCTGATCCAGTTGCAGAAAGCCATTACGTAAACCAATCGGTAAAGCAATTAAACCATAGATCATAATTAAGATAACTACAATTCCCCAAGCTTTCCAATCAGGAAAGGTTAATATCCCAGCCATCAAGCGCTCGGTAACTCTTTCAGCAAATTTGGCTGACATCTCCATAGTGATATCTCCATAGTGACATCTCTATAACTATTAACATAAGCATGTTAATACTTCTAAAGATTTACCAAACTATGATGCGTTCGCGTAGCGTAGCCCTTCGGGCTAATCGCCTTTGGCGGAAGCTTTGCTTCATCGCGTAGCGTAGCCCTTCGGGCTAATCGCAAAAATTTAAGCACTCCAGGTTTAGACTCTCCAGCAATCTTAATAAATCCATTTTTTTCCAAAACTCGGATAGATGAAATCAATTCCGGTAACGTCTCTGCTATCACTACCTCAATTGTGACATGGGAAAATGCCCAACTAATCAGTGCGTTAACGGCTTCCGTAGCGTATCCAACCCTTTGAAACTCTGGTAGCACAGAATAGCCGATTTCTACCATACCATCCGGGGTAGCTTGTCCCTTAAAACCACCAATACCGATTAATTTTCGTTCATTTTTGCTCTTGTCTAGAAGAACAAAATACCAGCACCACCAACCAATCTGATCCGAACCCTCCCTTAACCGTTGTGCAGTAAATTTCATAGTGCCAGCATGATGGCCTTCTGGGGGCCAAGCTTTTGGAATGTGAGCATCAATTAAAGCAGTAAACCGTGAGGGAGTCATTTCTGATTGTACCAGTTCTGGTGTACCGGCAATAAGTTCCAATCGATCTGTGGTTATGCTGATGTAAGCCAATGTTTAAAATTCCCCCATATCCAAGGTTTAATAACGTTTAATTCAACGTTTAAATTTTGTTTTTATTAACATTATTGTTATAATTAACCATAACTTATACCCCTGTAAACCCAACTTCCATTTCTTTCATCGATTCTTTCACAATTAGAGTATCAGTTTTAGGAAGTTTGCGAGCAATACCAATTTGATTTAGGACAATGCCACAAATAATTACAGCACCCCCAATATACTGAGCTATTGTTGGTACTTCTGAGAGAATCAAGTAAGCTGCTAAAATGCCCGCTACCGGACTAAAGGAACTGGCCAGAGAAACATCGGATGCGCTAGTAGTCTTCAAACCTTTAAACCAACAAAGTTGACCCCCTACTACAATCACAGCCCCATAGAGTATCATCCATTGCCAGACAAACGGTGAAAAAGCATCCATAAAGTGACCTACTCCAAATAACTTAATCACCACAACAAAGAAAATGACCGTACCTGTAGCGGTTCTGAACACCGTAAAGATTCCCAGAGGGATTTGGCGTAGCTTGACTTTACTAATAATCGTAGAAATTGCTAATGCGATCGCTCCTACTGCTGCCATCAATTCAGCGACACCAATCCTAAAGCCTCCCGGCATACTAATCATATTTTCCTGGGGAGGCTGAAGCACAATAGTCAGGATTACACCAATAAATGAAACAATCGCACCAGCTATCACCCAACGATTTACCCGTTCTTTGAGAAGTAAAACTGACAAAGCCAAAGCAAGAGGAGGCTCAATGCGTCCAATCAGCACTACATTATTAACAGCAGTGCGCTCAAGAGCGATAAATATCAAAGATGGTGCCAGTGCTCCTGACAAAACTGCGACACCCAGTAACCCTAACCAATCTGTTCCAGAGAGTTGTCTTAGGGCCCGAAAATTCCACTGTCGTCCATAAATCGCAATCAACCCTAGCAACGCGCAGAGATTGCCAACAAATAAAACATTACAGAACGAAATAGGATTTCTACCATCAATTAAATTATCTGCACCCAGGTCAGTCAGCTTACGAATGACCGAATTCGCTGCTGCAAAAATTAGGATAGCGATCAATAAGTAACCACGCCCTGGAATCCGATTCAACCAATCTGTTGTTTTAGCAATGAAACTTGACATAGACGTTGACAATAGCAAAGTTTAAATGACAGGGTAAGCGCAAGAATCAATAAGCCTAGGCTTATTGATAAAAAAACCGCGCCATTCTCAACAAATTAATTCTATTGCGAGTACAGTTCTACTAGATTATAGGGGTTTCGAGCCACGATCAACCGATATCCACCCAATGCACATTATGGGCAATTTTTTATTGCGCTTACCCTGGTTTCAATGAATTATATCGTGTCCAGATGTACCATCGATTCAAAATGAGACACAGTTTATCTCATCAAGACGCATAACTGAGTCTTGTTGGAATTGTGACTTATAGGCGGCACGGATATCTTCAATAGCTTCCTCTGCCTTTGCAGAGCGCTTATAAAGGATCATCACCATACGGGACTCCTCCTGTATTGTCTTGTCTGTTTTAGCATCTCGCCATTGTCCTGATATTTTGTCAATGCTTAGCCCATCTGGAAATCGAGGGCTTATTACATTATCAAGGAACTTTTGCCATACTAGAGGTTCCACTTTTCCGCCACCAGGGATGTTTAAACCAAAATAGAGTTCAACCTTAGACATGGTTTGGCCTTCTACTGGACAAGATGATGATGCGAGATTGCTTTGAGGCAAAGTCAACAAAAATAATACAAAAATTACTACCACACAAATGAAGTTACTTAATGTTTTCATAGTTAGACAATGAGCTCTTATATCACTATAGTACCGTAGCATAATTTAACGTTTATTTATGCCCACCTACTTAATTGATCCAGAGTTATGTAATAACTATACCGGTAGGATGGGTTAATAACGCACCCTACCACTGACGTCTTAAATAAAAGTATTGTCCAGAAATCATTTAGACTCACTACAGTCAGCACATTGTTGGATCAGTTTTGCAATTAATCCAGTCCAACCAGTTTGGTGGCTGGCTCCAACTCCTAAGCCGCTATCGCCATGGAAATATTCATAGAATAAAATTAAATTTTGCCAATTCGGATCAGTTTTAACTTCAGTAATTTTGCCATAAATAGGACGATGACTGGATTTATTTTTCTCAAAAATCCGAATCAGACGCCGGGATAGTTCTACAGAAACTTCTCCAAGGGTCATCAGATTACCTGACCCTGTCGGGCATTCCACTTTAAAGGTATCTCCTAAATAGTAATGGAAGGTTTGCAACGATTCAATTAAAAGATAGTTAAGGGGCATCCAAATCGGACCACGCCAGTTAGAATTTCCCCCAAATAACCCATTACTAGATTCAGCAGGTTCGTAGTCTACACGATGTTCGTGATCATTGACATAAAATCGATAAGGATTATCCTTATGAAACTTAGAAATGCCTCGGATACCATAGTCACTTAAAAACTCATTTTCATCCAATAACTTGCTCAGAATGCGGCGGAATTTATCACTTTCTAGCACTTTCCCAACATTCATATAACATAGAGCAAGCATCCGCTTTGCCCCTACTCCCTTAGTTTCCATACAAGCAACATTGCGTTTGAGATCAGGGCGATGTTGAATAAACCACTCCAATCGTTTTTTAAAACCCGGAAGTTTATTGAGTGTCTCTGGTTCTATAGTAGTGACGGCAAACAGAGGAATTAACCCTACCATGGAGCGTACTTTCAGGCGCAACTGTTCCCGATTAGGTAAGTATAGGACATCATAGAAAAAGCCATCGTCTTCATCCCACAATTGCGTCTCATCTTCCCCAATATTATTCATCGCAGCGGCAATGTAGAGGAAGTGTTCAAAAAACTTAGTAGCCATGTCTTCATAGACAGGGTTTTCTAACGCTAATTCTAGGGCAATAGTGAGCATATTAAGACAGTACATTGCCATCCAGCTGGTGCCATCGGATTGCTCAATATACCCTCCGCTTGGAAGGTCTGAACTGCGGTCAAATACTCCAATATTGTCTAAGCCTAAAAACCCGCCTTCAAATACATTGTTACCGTCGAAATCTTTCCGGTTAACCCACCAGGTAAAGTTAAGCAGAAGCTTTTGAAAGACCCGTTCTAAAAACTGGCGATCGCTTGTTCCATGGAACTGTTTTTCCAGCTGATAAACTTGCCAGGTTGCCCACCCATGCACGGGAGGATTAACATCTGAAAAGTTCCATTCATAGGCGGGAATTTGCCCATTGGGATGCATGTACCACTCTCGCGTCATTAAGTCAAGTTGATTCTTAGCAAAATCTGGATCAATCATTGCTAAGGGGATGCAGTGGAATGCCAAATCCCATGCCGCAAACCAGGGATATTCCCATTTATCAGGCATAGAAACAATATCGGCATTGTTGAGATGATTCCATTGCTGATTCCTGACTTTGAGCCGTTCTGGTGGGGGTGGCGGTTGATTGGGGTCACCCTTGAGCCAGGTTTCTACATCGTAGTAGTAATACTGTTTACTCCACAATAGTCCTGCGAAGGCTTGACGCTGAATATTACGCTGATCATCATTGATTCCGGGTGGTGCGATCGCATGGTAAAACTGATCCGCTTCTGAGCGACGGGTGGCAATAATCCGTGAAAACTCACTGCCAAAGGGTTGGGGGATATTGGGAGCATCACTCAGCCACAGCTTAATCACCTGAGTCTCCCCAGCACCAATAGTAAATTCATAATGGGGAGCCACTTTTGTGCCGACTTTGCTAGGATTGACGGCATTATTGTCACCCTGAACCACATAGTTGTTAATGCCATCTTTAACATAGGCAGACTGATTTTCTACCCCAAACAATCGCTGATAATTGGTTTCGTTATCAGTAACTAATAATTCTGGTGAACCCTCACAGTAAAACCACCGTTGTCCTAATGTGGGATGGGAGGCTTCCAGGACACTGAATTGCTGATCAGATTTAGCAACCTTGATTAGGGGTTTGGGAGCATTAGGATTCCAAGACCAAGTATTGCGGAACCAGAGAGTAGGTAGGATATGGAGGGTTTGAGGATCTGGTCCTCGATTAATGGCAGTAATTTGGATTAAAATTTGCTCCGCCGAGGCTTTGGCATACTCTAGGAATACATCATAGTAACGATTTTCCTGGAATACCCCTGTATCGAGCAGTTCAAACTCTGGTGCTTGCGGTCCCCGACGTTGGTTTTCCTCGACTAGCCAACTATAGGGAAACTCAGCTTGGGGATATTTGTACAAGCCTTTCATGTAGGAGTGGGTAGGAGTACTATCTAGATAGAAATAATACTCTTTAACATCTTCCCCGTGATTACCTTCAGTGCCCGTTAAACCATAAATCCGTTCTTTAAGGATCGGGTCTTTGCCGTTCCATAACGCTAGGGCAAAACACAAATACTGTTGATCATCACAAATACCCAAAATACCATCTTCGCCCCAACGGTAAGTACGCGATCGCGCCTGGTCATGGGTAAAATAATCCCACGCTTGTCCATCCGGGCTATAGTCTTCCCGTACTGTTCCCCACTGTCGCTCACTTAGGTAAGGCCCCCAGCGTTTCCAGTGGATAATGTGATTTCGAGCTTCTTCGAGTCTTTGATGTTCTTCAGTCATAACTCAGAACAGCTGCATCGCTTTTAAAATTTTTAGCTTAGTTGTTATTTGGTTTAAGGTTAGTTAGTTTCAGGTTGTTCGCGTAGCGTGGCCAAAGGCCAAGGTTAGTTAGTTTAAGGTTTAAGGTTAGTTGTTATTTGGTTTAAGGTCTGAATGCAATCAAGTATAGTTTGATCAGTTACTAATTAGCCATTACAAATTAATAATTATTAATTAATATCAATCATCAATGATTAGGAGGTACACTCAAATTTCCTATCCCGACTCCCGACTCCCGCCCTAAATCTAAAAAACCTACCCCTGTCAGGTGTCGCCGTATTCCCCTGTAGCCGTTCACTTATGGGTAATTATTCCAATTTGAGATTAGTAGCCAAGCACGAAGCACTTCTGCTACACTCCAAGCTTGGGCAAAACATCCTCGTGGGGTCATGGGGGCATCCCCGTCAAAAATTTCACTAATGCTCCCTACACAAGCAGCTTGGAGGTGATTGGCCATAGGTTCAAGAAAAGTCAGGGCTGTGGTAGGATCGTTATATACACGTAAATGAGCTTGGACAAAATGCCCGATTAACCAAGCCCAAGTGGTGCCTTGGTGATAAACGCTGTCTCGCTCAACAGGATTGCCACCGTAGTGTCCACTGTATTGGGGATGATCTTGAGAAAGCGATCGCAATCCATAGGAAGTCAACAAAGTTCGAGCAATCGTATCCACCAAACTGCGCTGTTGCTCTCTATCCAGTAGGGGAGCAAGGTTTGTGCCCCGTGTATGGCTTCCCCTTCCCATTGGTAATGATACTGCAAAAATCTGATTAGGTCGCAATGCCGCATCATCTCCAGACTGGGTATCCAGCACATCATAGCAGTAGCCTAGAGAGCTATTCCAGAACCGCTGAAAGCCTCTTGCCGTCTGCTGTGCCATTTGCTCATACTCTTGGCAGGGTTTACCCAAGGTCTGAGCCAAGGTGATCATGACTCCCAAAGCGTTGTACCACAGGGCATTTATCTCTACAGGCTTACCGACGCGAGGCGTTACCACCCAATCCCCAATTTTGCCATCCATCCAAGTCAGCTGAACTCCCGCTTCTCCTGCATAAATTAAACCATCGTTATCCAAGTGAATCCTGTAGCGAGTTCCGCGACGATGCCAGTCAATCACCTCTTCTAGAATTGGAAACAATTCCGCTATCAACGCCTGATCTTGCGTCGCTTCGTAATAGGCACGGATTGCCTCGAAATACCAGAGTGTAGCATCCACCGTGTTGTATTCTGGTTCCGTTCCTACATCTGGGAAGAGATTAGGTAACATCCCTTGATCGATATAACGAGCAAAGGTGCGGAGAATAGTGCGAGCAACCTCAGGACGACCGGTGGAGAGAGTCAATCCTGGCAAGCTAATCATGGTATCTCGCCCCCAATCCCCAAACCAAGGGTAGCCTGCGATAATCGTTTTATCATCAGGTGCATCTGCTAACGGGCGGTTGACTATAAATTGGTCAGCCGCCCATACTAATTGTCGGATCCAACTGGGGGTAGTTTTGAGCTCATGGGCAGCATCCCAACGGTTGATTAACTGCTGCTCGTATTGATAATGAGCGTCTAAGGCTATGTTGCCATCCAGTTCAGGATGTTCTTCAGTGCTGACTACCAGAGTCAGGGATTCCCCAACCTTAAGCTGGGTCTCAAAGGTGGCGACATGGAGATGATCTTCGCGTCCGCTTAATCCACGATACCGTTCCACTGATAAATCAAACCCTATGCTCCAATCGTGGTGTACGGACATATCACCCCGATCAGCCAACAGGCACAATGGAACAGCCCCCTCAAATGCTGTTACCCACACTCCCCTTTTTACCGGAGTAATCTCCATCCGCCAATCCCCGCCATAGGTACTACCATGGTGATCTCGATAATTGACGAAAGCTTTCAGAGATAATGTAATTGGTTTACTACCACGCACTAGGGTGTAGCGACTATAGGTTGTATTGGCTCCCTGTTGCATCCATAGTTGCTTTTCTAGCAGTGCATCGGCACAAGCAAATCTCCAAACCGGAATAGTTCCCTCTAACCGAAAGGACTCAAGGGTTTGATACCCGTGGGGGTCTACTGTGCCATCTGCCCAACGGTTAGAGCACAGGGGATAGGATTGGTCATGATATTGAATCGTTTCATCTAACTTAGTCACCAGCAGGGTACGATTCAAGGGGGGCTTGAGAGCAGCAATCAGCAATCCATGATAACGTCGAGTGACTAGACCAGCTATGGTCCCTGATGCGTAGCCTCCAATGCCATTGGTAAGTAGCCATTCCCGTGATTCTGCTATGGCTAGATTACCGCAAATTTCTCGTCCCAAGTCATTAGTCATTAGTCATTGGTACTTGGTACTTGGTAGTTTTTGCAATTGTTAATTTAAAATTGGTACTTGGTTAGTACCAATTTTAAATTAGTTTAAGTTAATTTAAGTTAGTTTAAATTAGTTTAAATTTATTTGTTCATAGCAACAATTTCCGCAATATCCATAGAGCAAATCATCACAGCAGTGTCCTCAAAACTGACTAAGTTAAGATGTTCCGGATTATCTATCAACTGTTGTGCTGCTAATAATCCAGCAATTGTCCAGGTTTGAAATTTCCTGGCTTTCTTGCCAATCAGGCGACCATTTTTACCATCATAGTACTCTGGCCAGTTATCCTTAAGCAGGCATTGGGAAGCAATGGTTAAGGCTTTACGAGCCAGTTCAGATTTGCCAGTTTTTTGTGCTGCTGCTGCTAATTCCCACAACAAGAAAGGCCAATTCCCCGCATTATGGTAAGACCAAGGAGTATTTTTGGGATCACAACCTGTGATAATTTGCCAATCGCGACCTTCCAAAGCCGGAAAACAAACTTTCATGGGCATTTCTCCCACTAAATCCTCCCACCTTTCCTCGATCAAGTCCATAATGGCTTGGGATTGTTCTTCAGTAGCTAGGGAAGTAATAATTGCCATTAAATTACCTTGGGCAAAAAAGCGAAAATCCATCCGTCCTGGTCCAAGGTTACCCACAAAATATCCCCCTGAATCTGGCAACCATTGCATTAGCCAATCTGGAATAGTGTCAGCATAGACATTAAACTTATTGATTGCCGCTTCACCGAACTCTTCCACATCGTAGCGATAGATTTCCTTGAGGCGGTCTAAATTCAACCAATAGTAATTCCGAATATGATAAGTCAGATGACCCAAGCGCTCCTTGACCACAGGAACATAATCATCCTCTGGCAACAATAACTCACTCGCCGCCTGCAACGCAGTGTAGAATAGGGCTTGAATATCCAACGGATATCCATCAACTCCCATCCGTCGGTCAATCATGAAGGCACCATCCGGCACCAACATGGTGGGAAACAAATCAAATCGCTTAGTCAGACACAGATCTAGAACTAATTTGATTCCCCGTTGGAACCGTGTCTGGTGGGCAAGGGCTTGATCACCACTTGCCTTGACATAAGCCCTTAAAATCAGCAACCACCATAAGCCAGAATCTACTGGAGCAACTCGTGCGATCGCATGTTCCCCAAAATCCGCCCCTAAATACTCCTGTTCCTTCTTCTGTATTACTTTAAAACTTGCTGGCATCAATCCTTGACCCGCCTTAAAGCAATCCATATGCTTTTCACGGCTTTGAAGCCCTAGGGTTTCGATCAAGAAATTGCGCACAATTTCTGCCTTGCCCCTCATCAGCAATGCCATAGCCGACACCGCGAAATCCCGCGTAAAGCACTGGTCATAATTCAGGGCTTCCATATCCGGGTCTTTCGAGGCTACTGTGCCCACCGGATTACCTTGATAAGAGATAATCGAATCTTCCAGGGCTTGCCAAGCTGCATCGATCAGATTACCTTCGCTTCCCATATAAAACTTTTCCTTTAACTTGTCCATCTGGTTGATGCTAGCTTAACTTCTTTGACAACATCCTGGACTACTGGGGTCAGATATCGAAAGACAAAGAAATTCGGGGACTTTGGATTAAGGAACTTGAGTTAAAGGAAGAGGGAATAGGTCAGAAGAATTGAGGTAGTAAATATCATAAAAATACTAATAGTGCAAGGTCTAACCCTGGTTGATTGACAAAAGTTTACGAGCAAAACCCTGAAACTCTTTATAGACAAGGATTCTAGAGCTTACAGGAAATGCACTTATGCATTGATCGTGTTGGGCTTAAGATTTTCAGCTTGATCATTTGCCTTCAAGCCTTGCCACTAAAGAGCTTCGCAGGGTTCGTTCGGAAAGTGCTGAAACCTTTATTGAGCAGTCAATCTGAAATGTTTTGTCAGTCAACCAGCTGTTTGAACCTTCGCAGTTAATTAGGTAAGCAGGTGCACAAAATTAATTACACATTTTGCAAAACTCAAAGCATTACGATGTAAGGGTTACAGAGATTCGTAGTAGGAAATTAATTTTGTTTAGGTGCTTATTGTTGGAATTTTAGAGTTTTGCGTAAAAATCCGGATTACTAGTAATAAGTTTATAGGGCAAGTAAAAACAGCATGCTCTTAATGGCAAAACCTGTCATAGAGTTCTGTAACTCATCAAGCAGAACTACTTCTACCTAAATTAAAAAACTTTACTATCAGGAGCAGATGACATGGCAGTTTACTCTGGTGACAACTTAAACAACCTCCTTATTGGTGGCTCTGATTACGACGCTTTGTTTGGTTACGGTGGTAACGATACTCTCTATGGTTACGGTGGTAACGACGCTCTATATGGTGGTACATACGATGCGGTGGGTACAGACAATGACTCGATATATGGTGGAAAAGGTAACGACACTCTCTATGGTTACGGTGGCAACGACTACCTAGATGGTGGTACAGACGTTGACTTGATGTATGGTGGTACAGGTAATGATACTTATGCGGTTGATAACACTCAGGATGTAGTGACAGAATACTTAAATGAGGGTATTGATACAGTTTACTCCACCATCAGCTACACCCTAGGAAACAACCTAGAAAATTTGACTTTGGTTGGCAGTGCTTACTACGGCTACGGTAATAGTCTTAACAACATCATCACTGGTAACAATGCTAACAACTACCTTTGGGGGAAGTCTGGGAATGACACCTTAGTTGGCGATGACGGCAACGATACCCTTGTTGGCGACT
The DNA here is from genome assembly GCF_982860115.1 of Moorena sp. Classification (NCBI taxonomy): domain Bacteria; kingdom Bacillati; phylum Cyanobacteriota; class Cyanophyceae; order Coleofasciculales; family Coleofasciculaceae; genus Moorena; species Moorena sp. The sequence goes on along the minus strand of NZ_CEYLVT010000026.1, from coordinate 24,307 downwards.
CAGGTAACGACTACCTGGATGGCGGTACAGGCTTGGAGAGTGACTCGATGTATGGTGGCATAGGTAATGATACTTATATAGTTGATAGCACTACGGATGTAGTGATCGAAAACTTCAATGAGGGTATTGATACCGTTAACTCCTCCAGCAGCTACACCCTAGGAGACAACCTAGAACAATTGTGGCTGACTGGCAGTGCTTACTACGGTTACGGTAACAGTCTCGACAACTTCATATTTGGTAACGATTCTAACAACTACCTTAGGGGAATGTCTGGCGATGACGTTATACTTGGCGGAAATGGTAACGACTACCTAGTTGGTGATTCTAACAATGACTACCTGATGGGTAATAAAGGTAACGACACCTTACTTGGAGGTTCGGGCTCAGATACCCTTAACGGTACTGACAATCAGTATTTCGGTATTGGTGAAATTGATATCCTTGATCCTGGTGGTGCTAGCGATCTTACTACTGATTTGATTATCCTAGGCGTCCAAAACTATGTCTATTACAACGGTAGTTCTAGTGTAGATTATGCTGTCATTGACAATTTCGACAGATATCATTTCATTGGTGAATCTACCTCAGACAGAATCCAGATTTCCGGGTCATTATCCAATTACACCTTAAGCTCATACACAGGCACAGTATCCGGTGTTTCTATTATCAACGGTACTCAAATCAGCTTAGGTTCAACAGAGGTCATTGCTTATGTTGATTCTAATGGTTTACTAACGAATGCTGACTTTATAGAAGTCTAACCGCTGAAAAAATCGGGAATTTTACCTAGATTGGAGTGAGCCATCTGCTGGTAAGAGTCTTGACACTCCCCGGTCATTAGACGCGGGGATTCTTCACTCATCGACTCAGCGTGGCTGTTCCTCACCGGAATCAAGCTACCTGTAGGGTGGGCAAGGTTTTGCCCACCCTACCCATGGATTGTGTGCGTAAGTCCTGTTATTCAAAGGTGCGCTCTTACCATTAAGAATTAAATTCGCCACGGGTCGCACCTAAAAGTACCGATTGCGCTACGCGCATTAGGTTACATTCAACCTTGGCCTATTGGCCACGCGATCGCTTTGCTGCGATCGCAGCAAAGCGGGACGAAGTCCATCGCGTTCAACCCTATTGACTCTAGTCATTCAAGACCGGCTCCAGCAACATTGCCGTACCCACAGGAAATGGATAGGATATATTGTCGGTCAGAGCAGACACTCGATAAAGCATCGCTCCCCCTTCTCGATTTTGTTCTACCCCATCCATCACAATGCGCAGGACATTGCCTGGTTTGACCGGTTTATTCAAGGTCACTGTAAGAGCCATACCACCTTCAGGACTCTTAGACACTGCTGTGGTTGCTGCCACTCTCTCACCAAACTGATTAGTAACCGTTGCTTTACGAACACCAGCCAGATTGGTACATTCAATCACAACAGCATTTATTGGAAACGCAGCCACAGCAACGGTAATAAAATGCCTATCCCCTGCAGCTCCAGCAATTCCAGCGCTGGCAACATAGGGAGCATTCGGTACAAAACCGGCTTGAGCCTGAGCCGCTGGTACCAGACTAGGGATGGCTATAGGCAGCACAGATGCGGCGAATGCTAGGGCTGAAACTGCTCCGAAAACTTGTTTTTTCATCACTCAATCGTCTTGGTATACCAGACTTAAACAACGTTGAGTTGATTTTAAAAAAGACCTATGGAAATTGTCTGCCTGAAAAAATTGGGAATTTTACCTAGATTTGACTGGGCCATCTGGTGGTAATAGTCGTAAAAAATTGGAAAAAATTGCTTGATTGCACGGAAATTTTGGCAATTCTATGTCAAAGTAAAGCTAGTGTTTGGTGTGTTGGCTTTCAACCTAGTCAATGATGGCAGACGAAGCCCTAGCTGTTTTGGACACAATTTTGCCCGATTACTCCTTCAGTAACCTTCAAGAGACCGTCTTCTGTGAAGTTTGGGAAGGTAAGACTTACGCTGAGATTGCGGAAAGCTGCGGGTATGAGCATAGTTACATTAGAGATGTAGGATTCAAACTTTGGCAACGTCTCTCTGTGGCTCTCAAACAAAAAGTTACCAAAAGTAATGTCCGCTCAGTTTTGAGGCGGTACTCCCGAGCTCAGCTATCCTCTCTAGGGATTTATGGCTATCACGACAGGATAAAAACCAGCTTCGGTAATTCCCTATACCCTGCTCTGGTACCAGAGCTAGATTTTCCCAGTGGTCCGGTACCACTAAACTCCAATTTATATATCGAACGTCCTCCTATTGAAGCGCTAACCTACGCAGAAGTTAGGAAACCAGGTAGCCTGATTCATATTAAAGGCCCCAGACAGAAAGGAAAGACTTCCCTAGTGCGAAGGATTGTAGCTTATGCCAAGAAGCAGGGCTTTCGTACTGTTACTTTAAGTTTACACCGAGCTGATTCCCAAGTTTTCACTAACCTGGATAAGTTCTTACGTTGGTTTTGTGCTAACGTCAGTCGGCAATTGGGTTTATCGCTTCAACTCGATCACTATTGGGATTCTGACATTGGCTCTAAGGTCAGTTGCACCACTTACTTTGAAGACTATTTGCTAGAGGAAGTCGATAGGCCAATTGTTATTGCTTTAGATGAAGTTAATCAAATTTTTGAGTATCCAGAACTTTCTAGGGATTTTCTGTCTTTGCTACGCTCTTGGTATGAGGATGCTAGGGAACTGGAAATTTGGCAAAAGGTAAGATGGGTGATAGCTCATGCTACCGATGTATATGTGCCACTAAAACTTAATCAGTCTCCCTTTAATGTTGGCCTAGCCATTAAACTCCCAGAATTTACCAATGAGCAGGTGCTAGACTTAGCCCAGCGTCATGGTTTGAATTGGTCAAAAGGTGACCAAGCCATCAAACGTCTTGATCCTTTAGTGACTATGGTAGGTCGTTGTCCCAGTTTAATTCGTCTTGCCCTGTATCATCTTAGCAAACAGGATGTTAGCTTAGAAAAATTACTAGATGAAGCCCCAACTCAAGCTGGAATTTATAGTAACTATTTGCGTTACTATTTAGCCGCTTTGTTACCCCATCCTGACCTAGTTGCTGCTTTTAAGGAAGTAGTCATGGCGACAGAAAGTGTGGAATTAGAAGCGCTCACTGCCTATAAATTGGAAAGCTTGGGTTTGATAAAAATTCAGGGTAATCGAGCCACAGCTAGCTGTGAACTATATCGTCTATTTTTTAGAAATCAATTTCTGAATGGAATAAAAGTTAGTAGTCATTAGTTATTAGTCATGTAAACTAGACACAAAAAAGCGTTCGCAAAGCCTGACTGGTCGCACCTGTGGAATAGGCATCTTGCCTGTTCTGGGATTTTTTGGAGCGGGTGGGATTTTTTGGAGCGGGCAGGATTTTTTCGAGCGGGCAGGATGCCCGATCAATTCGTTTGATTCAGGAACCCGACCCTAGTCACCAAGTTACCATTAGATTTAACTAGTGGAGGTAAGCGGACTCGAACCGCTGACATCCTGCTTGCAAAGCAGGCGCTCTACCAACTGAGCTATACCCCCAGGCCAATACAGCTTAAGCTAAATCAAGCTTAGTGTCTTAACCGCACTTTTGTTATTATACAACATCCAACTGGAAAGTCAAGCAAGATAGCCAAAAAATTTTCCCATAGACATCGCAACAGTACTATGACCATAGGAGGTTAATGCGGGGTCTTACCATACGCCAATATAGTAAATAGTGAGGCACTTTCCGACTCAGGACTCAAAACTCAGCACTATTTTCACCCCTTAACCGGATCATGACCCAGGTAGTAGCAACATTTTACAAATTTGTCAGATTGCCAGACTTTGCCGATAAACGACCCTCCTTACTAGCCCATTGTCAAGCTCAAGGCATCACAGGAACCATTCTCCTCGCAGCAGAAGGCATTAACAGCACCATCGCAGGCTCCCGTCAAGCCATTGATTCAGTCCTAGCCTTTCTCCGTTCCGATCCCCGTCTGGCCGACTTAGAGCATAAAGAATCTTACACCGACTCTCCCCCATTCAACCGCCTGAAAGTCCGGTTAAAGAAAGAAATTGTTACCATCGGTTTGCCAGAGGTTGACCCCAATCAGCAGGTAGGTACCTATGTTAACCCCCAGGACTGGAATGCTCTAATTTCCGATCCAGACGTAGTGCTGATTGATACTCGCAATACCTATGAAATCAATATCGGAACCTTCAAAGGTGCGCAAAATCCCGATACTGAGTCATTCCGACAATTCCCTGATTATGTTCGCCACCACCTCGATTCCACCAAAGACAAAAAAGTAGCCCTGTTTTGTACAGGGGGTATTCGCTGTGAAAAAGCCTCATCGTTTATGTTGAGTCAGGGTTTTAAACAGGTCTATCATCTCAAAGGTGGCATTCTCAAGTATTTAGAACAAGTCCCAGAAGACGAAAGTTTATGGCAGGGGGAGTGCTTTGTTTTCGATCAACGGATTGCTCTAAAGCACAGGTTGGAAGCTGGAACCTACCATATGTGCTACGGTTGTGGAAATCCAATTTCCCAAGCTGATCTCAATTCCCCTAAATATATCAAAGGTATTTGTTGCCCTTACTGTTTTGATGATTTTAGCAAGGAAGCATAGACTTAAGTGGTCAGCCGTCAGCGGTCAGCCGTCAGCAGACTGAACTGAGATTCAACAGATGCTTAACTGTTTGATTCAAAAGCTGTTCGGTTTAGCTTGCCCAAGCGCCCATAAGCTGATAGCTGATAGCTGATAGCTGATAGCTGATAGCTGATAGCTGATCACTGATAGCTGATAGCTTCTTACTTTTTTAGAGCTAGGGTCAATCCATCAGCAATCGGTACCAAACTAAGGGTTACCCGTTGGTCTTGAGAGAGCTTTTGATTAAATGCTCGAATTGCCTCAGTTCTGTTATCGACTACCTCAGGATCTGCTACTCGCCCCGACCAGAGGACATTATCCACAGCAATAAGTCCACCATTACGCACCAGTTTCAGTGCCTGCTCGTAGTAGTTTTCGTAGTTCCGTTTATCAGCATCAATGAAGGCAAAATCAAAGGTACCTGCCTGTCCCTCTTCCACCAACCGCTCCAGAGTGTCCAGTGCTGGGGCAATTTGCAGGTCAATTTTGTCAGCTACTCCAGCTTGTTGCCAATAGCGACGTGCGATCGCAGTATACTCCTCACTGATATCACAGGCAACCACCTTGCCCTCTGGTGGCAAAGCTAAGGCTACAGCTAAAGCACTATAGCCTGTAAATACCCCCACCTCTAGAGTTTTCTTAGCTCCCATCAACTGCACTAGTAAGGCCATAAACTGCCCCTGTTCAGGAGCTATTTGCATCATAGCCATGGAATGCTGTGCTGTTTCGAGCCTCAGCTGGGTCAAAACGTCTGGCTCTCTTACAGAAACAGATTTTAAGTAGTCGTAAAGCTGGTTGTCTAGTCCAAAGGTTTGATTAGCCATTGATAGTTAGCCATTGATATTTAGTTTGCTCAAAGCTATTATTTTCCAGAGGTTGCTCAATCTATAGCGTTGATCATACTTATGAGTTACCTTCAAGTTTCTTATACCAAGTTGCGGTCAAAGGTACAACTTTCTCTTCCGCCAATCTCCCTATCTCCCTATCTCCCCATCTCCCCATCTCCATCTCCCCATCTCCCTATCTCCCTATCTCCCTATCCAACCAATCTACTCTCTTTGAATGCAACTCGGTATTACCCCTACTCCCTACTCCCTACTCCCTACTCCCTACTCCCTTTGCTAAATGATAGTATTCATCCTTAATTTTTCATCAGTCCATGTTGCTTTGGTTATTCCTTGGTGTTCCCTATTGGTGGGATGATTTGTACAGTCCAACTTCCCCTAGCCATAGGGAAACTAAATCCTTATCCTGGAGAGAGCAAGTGCTCATTTAAGGGCTGAGGGCAAAAAGCAAGACATGGGACGTATATTTATTTCAGCAGGTCACGGTGGCATAGAAAGTGGTGGTCGTGACCCAGGGGCGATTGCCGGTGGAACAACAGAAGCCGAAGAAATGATTCGGCTGCGAGATCTGGTGGTGCCAGAATTGCGATCGCGTGGGTATGAAGTATTATCTGTTCCTGATGAATTAAGTTTAAGGCAGACAATTCAATGGATTAATGACCGTGCTCGTTTTGGTGATGTAGCGATAGAAATTCATGCTGATGCCTTTTCCAATCCTAACATCCGAGGTGCCTCTGCTTTTTACATTTTCAATAACACTGAGCGCAAGAAGCATGCTGAACTCATGCTGCGCTATTTGATCACACGCCTTCCTGAACTGCCCAATCGAGGAGCAAAACCCGATACGGACTCAGGGGTTGGGCGTCTTGCCTTTTGCCGTGATGTTATCCTGCCCTCCCTACTGCTGGAAGTTGGCTTTCTGACTAATCCCCAAGACCGTGCTCTGCTCCAGAATCGACGTCGTGACATGGCCAGAGGCATAGTTGATGGACTGGTCCAATGGAGTAGTTTGATTTCTGGTGAACAGCCACCCGATCAATTCAATCCCGTTTATCCGATCATTGATATTAAAATCAATAATCAGACTTACGATGATCGAGGTGTTTTAATCAATAGCAATTCTTACATTCCCATTGACCTAGCTGATCGCCTAGGAGTCGATTTGACCACCGCTGACAATGTCCGTCGTGTGCAATATCGGGGAGTTGTTTATGTTAAGGCCATTGAAGTAAGAGATTATAACATCTTTGTCGGTTGGGATACTGCCACCCGCACTGTGATTTTGCGCTCAATTTCCCAGAAAATCTGTCCAGGTCTGATTGACCGGATCATGGGTCATGGTAGCACCTCCGAAGTCCAGTTACAGATATTTCTTAAAAACAATAATCAGAACGGCCTGACTCAGTTTCCTGACCTACCTAGGCTCTATCGAGAAGAAGCCTCAGTAGAGGGAGTTAACTATGACATTGCCTTTGCCCAAGCTTGTGTAGAAACTAACTTCCTACGCTTTAGCGATCGCCTTAGACCTGAGCAAAATAATTTTGGTGGTTTGGGAGCAGTGACTAGTGAGGAAGAAGCTACGTTCTCTAGCGCTAGAATTGGAGTCCGTGCCCATATCCAACACTTGAAAGCCTACGCCAGTCAGGAACCCCTAGTCCAACCCTTGGTCGATCCCCGGTTTCGCTTCGTTACCCGAGGGATTGCTCCGTTAGTGGAACAGCTCAGTGGGCGCTGGTCAGCTGACTTAGATTACGGCAAGCGAATTATCGCCGTTGTCAGACGTTTATATGAATCATCTAACCTGCTTTGATCCCGATTACCTACCGATTCCCGATTCCCGATTCCCTGCGCGTAGCGCTCTAACTGCTAAGCTGTCTTGAAAAATCGGATAATTTCTCGGACATGGTCGAGGAATTGACTATCTGTAGTTAATTGTGCGATCGCATTTTCAGAATCCCGAGCTAAACGCTGGTGTTCTGCATTGTTATGAGCTTCCAGTTGTGCCATGGATGCTTCAAGTTGGGCTAAGGCTTTGCGAGTCTCTTCCCAGTAACGCTGATGGGTTGCCACCCAAGAGTAAGGTTCTTGTGGGTCTAGTTGCTCTTGTAGACCTTTGACGTTTCTTTCGAGAGCTTCAAAACGATTCCGTAGTTCCATTACATCTCGGCGAGGATAGGTAAATTCTTGCCGGATCATCCTTAACCGAGCTGCTAAATACTGGTAAAAACGTACCGCTGGACGCAAAGCAGTTAAAAGCAAAGCTGCTCCCGAACTGACGTAGCCCACAGCACTAATCCCAGTAGCAGCAAGGATATACAAACCCACAGCAGATAAGACGTGAAGGGCGATTGCTACAGTTAGCGATCGCTTAGCTATTATTTTCACATAGTCTAATTGCTTCGGGTCAACCGCAATGTCATTTGCCCTGGAAGCCGACCCCTCTGCTAAAACTTCCCTAGCTTCCAAGTGGACATTCCACGGAACTGTCACAATCACCAACAGCCACCAAAAGCTAGCCACACCAATCACCCAATCTAGGAAATGACCAGTACTGATGTGCAACCATTGCAACAGCCCAAACACCAATAGGGTTAGAATTCCTAACCCAGTCCCTACACCAGCAATATTAAATAACATCCTAGCGACCTCCGACGGATTTTCAGCCTTGATCCCATCATGCTTAGAGATCACCCTCAGGCTCGAAAACCTTGTGATAGTTTCGCCAGCTTCACACTGATATTAGTGTCCTTAGCTACTTTTGCTCAAATTTTATTAATCAAACATAAAACTTAAACCATTAGAACCAGAAACATTTAATCTAAAAGTTAATCATTATAGCTTGAAGGAGTTGTCTTAAAATTGACAAATCTTAAAAGCTCAGTACAGATGGTGAAACACAGAGGTCAGTAGTATGAAAAATTCTTTAAGACAAAAATTACCACAAAAACTAGCCACCTTCGCCACCGTTGCCCTAGCCACTGCCTTCTCAGCAATCAGTCTTGGCAACCAAACCTCTGCCGCTACCTTTGAACAAAAACAAGTTGAACAAGGCAAGTTTATTGCTGTCGCTCAACCCTTTGGCGCAAATTCCCATCAACTGCTGATCATAGAGCAAAAATCCAACAAGCGAGCCTGTTGGAGCGAGAGTGGTACTAACCCAGTGATCGTAGACCCACTGCTGTTGAACTTTGACTTTACTGGCATTTGCGGACGCAGTACTGATAGCAATGGCTATTCCATGCGCATGGCGGGTGAAGACTTAGGACTCGATTACATCCTCAGCATTGTTGAGCGTAATGGTGAACTGTTGCTAGTGGGTAAGCACCGTCTTGATCGTAAAGCTCCTGAAGTAATCATTGGCAGAACTGGTGGTATTAGCCAGGGCTTTATGAAAATTTTTCTGCAGCCCGGTTGGGAATTTGCCAAGAGAATGTTCAATAACAAAGAGCTAGGTCACGTCTACCTTGCTACTAATACACCCCTAGGTAACACAGGAAGTAGTGATCCATCCGACCTTCCCCCACTTCCGCCACGGGAAGTCTCTAAATTTCGGGATATTGGTAATGATGTCTATGCCTCAGAAATTGAAAAAGCCGTAGCAATGGGATTTATTGCTGGATTTCAAGACAATACTTTCAGACCCCAAGGGTTTCTCACCAGAGAACAACTCGTGTCTATGGTCATTGAAGGCTTAGGTAAACTGCCAGGTGCTAATATTACTGTCCCCACTCAAGCATCAGGACGGCCCTATCAAGATGTTGAGGCTGGGCGCTGGAGTGCTGCCAAAATTCAATGGGCAAGGGACAACAACATTGTTAGTGGCTATCCTGATGGCACCTTTCGACCAAATAAGTCCGTAACTCGTGCCGAATTGATGGCAGTACAAAAAAAAGCTGCTGAATTTGCCAAAAGCCTCCAAGGGCAGCCAGGGGTACTCGTTTCTAATGGGTCAGTCACACAATTTTCCGACACCGAAGGTCACTGGGCTGTTGCTCTAATTTCTGACATGTCTGCCTACTGCCAAGTGGCATCTCCCCTAAACGAAAGAGGTAACGCTTTCTTCCCCAATTCTGAAGCACGCCGGAACTATGCCGCTGCTGCTACTCTGCGCATGCTCAACTGTGTCCAACAACCCATTACTCAGAAGTAGCACATTATCCTTTAAGAATCCCACAAGAAACGTCTGTTGATCAGACCTCAAGTAAACAACGTAAGCTATCAGCTGATAGCACCTCAAATAGCTTGTGCGTAGCACATTAGCTGATAGCTTACATCACCTGATTATATCAATTCCGGTAGCCTGGGATTGATCACAAACCCGATTTAATACTGCCGCAAAGTCTCTATTTTATTGCTACCTTCCTGAAGTCTAACCCTTGGCCGTTTTCTTTCTATTCTATCCAACATATATAACTCTAAACGAGATCTCTAAACGTGAAGACTATAATAACTCCGTGAAAAAAAACTGTAAAGATTTCATGAAGTAAGGAATTATATAGTGACATTCAATAATAATTATGTCATCTATAGTAATGGTAATTTTATTTTACGAATAACAATTCATGAAAATACTATAAAACTATAGTTTTAGCTATTGACAAATCATAAGCAATTTAATTTATTTAAGTAAACCTGAACAATAGTTCGATAAAAAAAAGTTCCATTTCCAATCTAGCAATCGGTATTTAGCAATCCCTGTAGGAATTGTGAGAATTTTTGTTTCCAGATCTGCTGTTATAGCACTACCCATTCAAATTAGGACATTGTCTTGATGCAGTCGCTCATGGGGGAAACCCCCAAGACCGCGCTGCATCGCTCCTAAACTCCGAAACGTAAGTAATCGCTTACTTCTGACTTCTGACTTCTGACTTCTAACTTCTAACTTCTAACTTCTGACTTCTAACTTCTAACTTCTGACTTCTGACTTCTAACTTCTGACTTGTAACTTGTAACTTCTAACTTGTAACTTCTGACTTCTGACTTGTAACTTCTGACTTCCCGATTCCCGATTCCCGATTCCCGATTCCCGATTCCCTAAAAAGGAGAGGATAATAGTAATTATGCCAACATTTGAGGCAGAAGACACAACTAGGCTGAGTTTAGAGAACTACATAGTTTTTGATAGTGACATTGCTTCCGGTGGCCAAGCTATCGAAATTTCCACAAACAATACTACTGAACCAGGATTCATTCGTTTAACCTGGACAGAAGCTGACGGTCTTGCTGGTAACTATAATTTTAATATTGCCCATTTTGATGAAGCAGATGGCCGAGCTACCCTGACACTTCGTGTCAACGATATCCCAATTAGTAGATATATTTTCAATAAAAACCCAGGAGAACAGGGCAATCCACCCATAGACTCACCCAACTCTAGTAATTATATCGGGTTGACTGGTTCTATATTTGATGGTTTATCCAATCCTAATCCCATCTTTGAAAACGTAACACTGGCTCCAGGGGATCAGATTGAAATCTCTGCTGTGGCGGATAGTTTGGGGAATCAAACCGATGAACTAGCGCGGATCGACGTTATTGAAATAACACCAGCACCATTAGCTGAGCCAGCTATTAATTTGCCTGAACTTACCATTATCCCTACTAATGGCACATTAGCCGAAACTGTGCCAAAAAGTGGTGGTATTACCATTAGCCGCACCGGAGAAATTAGTCAAAGCCTAGAGGTAACTTACACGGTCAGTGGCACCGCTAGCCCCTCAGATTACAAGCCCATCCTAACTGGTACCGTTACTATTCCAGAAGGTCAGCAGTCAGTAGATCTCAAGCTCACCCCAATCGCAGATGGTATAGCAGAAGGGGAAGAAACTGTCATTATTACCCTTGAGAATAGTCCCAACTATCAATTAGGTCAGACTGCCAGTGCCACTTTCACCATTACCGACAATGACCAATCCACGATCACCGAGAGTGTGACTATTTTCTGGCGTAATCAGGAGACCGGAGTTAATGGTGCTTGGCTGATGGATGGTCTCGACTTAGCTCAAGCCGTGACAATTTCTTCACCAACAGAACCAGCCGACAGTCCCTGGCAGATGCAGGGTGCAGGGGATTTCAACAGTGATCAACAACAGGATATTCTCTGGCGTAATACCTCTACTGGTGAAACTGGCATCTGGTTGATGGCAGGATCGGTGTTTCAGAATGCAGTGTCCATCACCCCAACTCCAGACCTGGAGTGGGAAATTCGTGGCACCGAAGATTTTAACAGTGATCAACAACAGGATATTCTCTGGCGCAATACCTCCACTGGGGAAAATAAAGTCTGGTTAATGAATGGCACCACTGTGGCTGAGGAAGTGTTAATTCAATCGGAACCAGTCACTAGTATTTGGGAAATGAGGGCAGCGGGAGACTTGGATGGAGATGGTGATGGGGATATTATCTGGCGCAATACTCAAGAGCAAAGTATTTACTATTGGAGGATGGAAGGGACTCAGTACATTGAATCAGTGTTAATCGAGTCACCAATCAGTACTGGTCAGGAGGTAATCCATGGCACCCTCGACATCGATGATAATGGTTTCGATGATATCTTATGGCGCAATCTCGACGATGGACAAAATAGTGTCTGGCTGATGAATGCCAATGGGTTCGATCGCCTGGAGAGGCTTGAGCCAGTAACTGATCCCAGTTGGCAAAGTTATCTTTAAAATAGCAAAGGGAACAGGGAGTAGGGAGTAGGGAGTAGGGGGTGGGGTGTGGGGTGTGGGGGTACAGACAAGCGATGCAGCGCCCTAAAAACCCAGAACGAAAGTACCTAACAGCAATTGCAAACCGCTGTAAATGTAGAGATACAGGGTTTTTCATAACTATTAGCTACACAGAATTTTTCCCTATTCCCTATTCCCTGTTCCCTTTGCTATATATAGCCATCAATTTTAAAGATTTAGGAAAGTTAAAAATTTAGAAATTAATTTTTTTTGTTCAGGACTTATCTAAAACTGGACTAAAAACCCTATCACTGTGAGCGCTATCAATCCAAATCACGTAGTATAAGGCGTTATTAAAGAATCATTAAAGTAGATTTATTGCATAAGTAATGTTTATAATAAAACCTAGTGTTATTACTTAATGGATTAGTTTTCGATGAAAGATAAACTCAATATTTTCATATTAGTTATTTTCTGGATAGCTATCTGTATTTTGTGAACCAAAATTGAATACTTGTATAAAGTATATATAAAGTATATTTTGGGGATTGTTTATACCCATAGAATTCTAGGAATGGGTGTAATAGTGTTTACAAGTTCAACGGACAAAAGAATGCAGTGCCGTTTTGGGTAGCCAGTCGCTGATCTCAATCCCCATCTCCTCATCTCCTCATCTCCTCATCTCCCCATCTCCCCATCTCCCCATACTTCCCACTATTTCCCTATTCCCTACCCGCAGCGCGAGTCACGGGAAGCTTCCGCGCTTATGCGATTGGCCTTTGGCCACGCTAAGCGATTGGCCTTTGGCCACGCTACGCGAACGCATTAATAATTCTCTAATCATAAAAAATATTGAGCAATTATAATATCCGTAACAATAGCATAAAGATTTGATAAAATTACCAAATTTTATGGTGACATATTATCAAGTTCATGTCATCAATGAATAGAGTCATTGTTTGGCAGCAAAAACTAAAGCTCCTGGTGGAAGACTATAGTATAGTTCTGAGACTATGTCAGCAAAAGATGTTGGTGGGGCATCTACGTCATTGAGATAGGTTTTCAAACAGGGAAACTCAAAACCCTGTAACTAATACAGCCGCAGATTTCTGAGATTTTTCATTAGCTGTAATAATTCGGTGTTTTTGTAAACGTTTAGCATAGTATTCTACTCTTGCCCATGGCTCCGGAAAGGGTATCGGGATCCTGGGGGTTGAGTGAAAATCAACTTGCTAGGGTATTACTGCCTGCCCAAATAAAATTATAAAATAAAATTCCCAAATAAAACTCCCATAGCTTTAGACACAGATAAAGGTTGGAGACTACAACACTATGACGAGAATTGAAGCAGAAAATTTCTCTAGTATAACTAACTTTGTAACTACTAGTAATCCTGATGCATCTGGGGGCGCACTAATCACTCTATTTGATGCGGTTAATAATACTGGTTTGCCCCCTGGTACTGCTAGCACAAGCTTTAATCAACCCACTGGTACCTATGAAGTAATCATTGGCACCTTTGACGAAATAGATGGAGAAGGCACAATTGATGTCACCATTGGCAGTACCGTTTTTCCTACCATCACTCTTAATAATCCTAGCTCTACTGCTAGTGGTATCCCTGAAACCTCCACTTTCGTCGCGTTGCAAATTAGCCCCAGCACGTTTATCCGCAACGGAGACCTGATCGAGGTTAACGGTACCGCTGATGGTGATGAATTCATCCGATTTGACTATATTGAATTCAACCTAACCAACGAACTCCCGGTAGCTGTAGATGATACTGCCACTACCACTGAAGATACAACAGTTAACATTAATGTTTTAGATAATGACACCGATACTGAAGGAGACAGCACTCTAACTGTTATTAGTGATCCCAGTAATGGCAGTGCAGTAATAGATGACAATGGTACTCCTGATGATCTAACCGATGACGTTATTACTTACACTCCTAATCCTGGCTACAATGGACCGGACAGTTTTACTTATCAGTTAAACGATGGCGTTAATCCTCCTGACACCGCTACCGTTAACGTTACTGTTACTCCTGTAAATGATGCACCACAAGCGGGAAATGATACAGCTACGACTGATGAAGATATCCCAGTTAATATTAATGTTTTAGACAATGACATTGATAGTGACGGAGATTCCCTGACCCTAACAATTGTCAGTAATCCTAATAATGGTAATGCCGTAGTAGATGACAATGGCACTCAAGGCGATACCACCGATGACTTTATTAGTTATACTCCCAATCCTAACACTAACGGTAATGATAGTTTCACCTATCAAGTGGATGATGGGAATGGTGGTATTGACACAGCTACGGTTAATCTCACGATTACTCCTGTTAATGATCCACCAGAAGCCGGAGATGATAGTGCTACGACTGATGAAGATATCCCAGTTAGTATTAATGTTTTAGGTAATGACATTGATATTGACGGAGATTCCCTGACTCTAACAATTGTCGGTAATCCCAGTAATGGTAATGCTGTAGTTAATAACAATGGCACTCAAGGCGATCGCACTGATGACTTTATCACTTATACTCCCAATCCTAACACTAACGGTAATGATAGTTTAATCTATCAAGTGGATGATGGCAATGGTGGTATTGACACAGCTACGGTTAATCTCACGATTAATCCTGTTAATGATCCACCAGAAGCCCAAAATGATAGTGCCACTACTAATGAAGATACAGCAGTTAACATTAATGTACTAAACAATGACTCGGATATTGAAGAAGATAGTAGTCTGAGTGTTGTTAGTAATCCCAGTAATGGTAGTGCTGTAGTTAATAATAATAACACTCCTGGTGATCTGACTGATGATTTTATTACCTACAGTCCGAATCTCAACACCAATGGAACAGATAGTTTTACTTATCAATTAAATGATGGGGTTAACCCTCCTGCTACCGCAACGGTTAATCTAACGATTAATCCAGTCAATGATGCACCGGAAGCTGTAGATGATAGTGTCATCACTAACGAAGATACACCAGTTACCTTTAATGTACTGGCAAATGATTCTGACGCTGAAGGAAATCCCCTGACTCTAACCATTGTTAGTGATCCAAGCAATGGGATTGCAGTAGTTAATGACAATGGCACTCCGAGTAATCCGACCGATGATTTTATTACTTACACTCCCAATCTCAATGCTAATGGATCTGATAGCTTAACCTATCAGGTAGATGATGGGAATGGTGGTATTAGCACCGCAACCGTTAACTTGACTATTAATCCAGTCAATGATCCACCGATAGCGTTAGACAATACTGTCACTACGGATGAAGACATACCAGTTAATATCGACGTAATCACTAACGACACTGATCCCGATGGCGATAGCATTCTGACCGTTGTTAAGCCTCCCAACCATGGCACTGCTGTGGTGAATGACAATGGTACTCCTGATAATCTCAGCGATGACTTTATTACCTATATCTCAGATCCTGACTACAATGGACCGGATAGTTTTGCCTATCGATTAGATGATGGTGTCAACCGTCCTAGCACAGGAATTGTTAACGTCACGGTTACTGCAGTGAATGATTCGCCATTTGCTGTCGATGATACAGTTACTACTACTGAAGATACCGCAGTCAACATTAATGTACTGGAAAATGATTCCGATCCTGAGCAAGACAGTAGTTTGACTATTGTCAGCGAGCCCAGAGATGGCACGGCAGTGGTGAATGATAATGGCACTCCTGATGATGTAAGCGATGACTTTATTACTTACACTCCTAATCCTGGCTACAATGGCTCGGATAGTTTTGCTTATCGCTTAAATGATGGTGTCACCTTTCCTGGTACGGCTGTGGTTAACCTTGAGGTTACCTCTGTCAATGAGATACCAGAAGCACTAGACGACACGGCTACTACTAGTGAAGATACCACAGTCACGATTGATGTACTAGATAACGATTCTGATCGGGATGGGGATCCGCTGACTCTGGCAATTATCAGTAATCCTAGCCACGGCACGGCATTCGTGATTGACAACAATACGCCGAGTGATCCAACGGATGACGTGATCACTTACACCCCGAATCCCGATTACAACGGATCTGACCAGTTTACTTATCTAATTAGCGATCGCAACGGTGGCACCGATACAGCAACCCTTACCCTGAATGTCACTCCTGTCAATGACCCGCCAGACGCCGTAGATGATACTGTGATAACGGATGAAGAGGTAGCGGTCACTATTGATGTATTGGAAAATGACACGGATCCTGAGGGGGATTTGCTAAGTCTAGTGGTGGTTAGTGCTCCCTCTAATGGTACTGCTGTGGTTAACAATAACGGTACCTTGGATAATATCAATGATGACCTTATTACGTATACTCCTAATCCAGGTTTCAGTGGGAATGATAGCTTCATCTATCAGGTATATGATGGCACCGATGGCCTTGATACAGCGACTGTTGATATTACTGTCAACTCTATCTTTAGCTTTATTCCTTCCACTCTGACTCAGAACGCCAATAATACCTTTGTTCCTTCTACTCTGACTCAGAATTCCAACTATACCTTTACTATCACTGGTGACAGCACTGGCAACGCCCAACTCCTATTCACCTTTATTAGTGGAAACGCTACTAATGTCAATGAAATTGGGGTGTTTGTAATAGATGATGACCAAGGTACAGTTAATGGTATTGCTCCTGGTCAAGAAGGCTATGTGGAAGCGGCTCTATCTAATGCTCAGACTATTTTCTCTGTGCTGCTGAATCCTGAAGATAGTGCTCAAACTACTCGTCTGATTAACAATTTTGATGTAGGGGATCAATTAGGATTTTACCTAGTACAAAATAGCACGAAAGAGGCAGTGCTAGCAGGAGACAATGCTTCTGTATTTTTCGGTGATGCTGCTTTCAATAGCGATGGTTTAGACCATATCCAAACCGAGACCAATAGCGACGGAGTATTGACATTAAACTTTGAAGATGCTGATGATCAAGACTTTGATGACTTAGTGGTAACGGTTCAAGACGCTTCGGCTTTGACTCCGACTGTAGGGATAGGGAGTCCCCAGATTCAAGGGCAAGTGGAGCTACTGGATTTAACCGATGTGACGGGAACAGTAACACCTGAGTTTGTGGTTAGTAGTCAAGCTGTGTTTGAGAATAGCTTTGGCTTTTATCAGGTTGATGATGCCAGTGGTAAAATTGGCAATCTCAACCCCGGTGATGCGGGTTATGCAGAGCTTGCAGTTTCCAACCAGGTAGATTTAGCCAGTGGGATATCCGGTGGGGTATTGTTAGCTCCGTTCCTAATTGCTAATGGCACGGTTGCAGAGTTCTTGACTCAGAATCCTACCAATCAGCAGGGTTCCGGTCTCAATGCCTACTTTAGTTTCTTACCTGCTAACCCTGATCAATTTGATCACGTCCGCCTACTAGGGGATAATCGGTTTAGCTTCGAGGATACCTTTGGTGGTGGTGACTTAGACTATGATGACTTGGTAGTGGAGGTTATTTTCTGAGTTTAATTGGGAGTCGGGAGTCGGGAGTCGGGAATCGGGAATCGGGAATCGGGAGTGTGGGAGGTGTAGGCAGTGTCGGGACTATTGCCTCTTGCCTGTTGCCTGCTCCCTAAAACCCAAGAATTTGTAGCTCACCTAATTGAAAACCTCTATAAGCAGGTACACAAAATTAATTGCACATTTTATAAAACTCAAAGCATTACAATGTAAGGGTTACAGAAATTCAGAGTAGGTAATTAATTTTGTGTAGGTGCTTATTCAGGGTAATGTCATAACATGATATTATACTTCTATTGCCGAAGAGTGTTTGTGGATGCATCTCAATGCACCCACAAAAGTGTTGGCAGTATACAAGATCGAGAATTATTCAATATATAGGGATTATGATTTAATCAATATAGCGATTTATAGCCTAATGAGGTACACATAATTTCTTCCCGATTCCCTAAAAAAATGTACCTCACCTAATTAAAAACCGCTATCCTTAAATTAGATTATGAAACCAGTCACAAAAATAGCTGTTTTTACAGTACATAAAGCCGCTTCAATGTTATTGCACAGAGTAACTTTAGAAGCTTGTGCTTTGGCTAAAATGAAATACTATTCTGCCAATAATAAAGAGTTAAGTGATAAGTTATTATATTTTCAAGACTTTAAAGTAAATTGTTCCCAGGAAGCTCTTGCTGACTTTAATTCTATAGATACAGGGTGTATTGGCCCTATACGTCGTCCCCTAGAGATAGACTTAGATAGCTGTTTTGTAAACCTACACCTACGAGACCCCAGAGATGGTCTGAATTCAATGTTCTTTTCTTGGACAAAAACTCACGGAGGCATAACGCAATCGATTCGAGACGAGTGGCTTTCTTGGGGAATAGACAAGTTTGTGATTTCATTCAGTGATGATTACTTTGAGAGATATGAAAACTATCTCAATCACTTCATTGGTCATCCTCATGTTAACCTACTCAAGTATGAAGATATGGTATATAACTTTG
The DNA here is from genome assembly GCF_982860115.1 of Moorena sp. Lineage (NCBI taxonomy): Bacteria > Bacillati > Cyanobacteriota > Cyanophyceae > Coleofasciculales > Coleofasciculaceae > Moorena > Moorena sp. The sequence goes on along the minus strand of NZ_CEYLVT010000026.1, from coordinate 5,644 downwards.
ATAGTTGGTTAACTTCGTTTGTTCAACCGTTTCAACTTTCTTCAGACGATATAAACGGCTTGTCTAAGCAATTCTCTGATCAAGTAGATTCCAAAAATGCCAAAGCCAATAGTCACATACGTAAAATCACTCCTGGAGATTTCAGAAATAATCTTAAACCTGAAACTATAGATACTCTAAATCAAAAGTTTGGCCATATCCTCTCGGGATTAGATTATTTGTAAGCTATCAGCTATCAGCATTCAGCTATCAGCATTCAGCTATCAGCTTATGCGCGTAGCGCATAAGCTGATAGCTTACTAGAAAACTACTTTTTCCCTACACCCCAAACCCCAAACCCCACACCCTGTTCCCTACACCCCACACCCTACACCCCACACCCTACTAAGGATTCTGCCATCCTTCCACAATTGCCATGCCCACATTGACATAGGGATTATCCAATAATTCCCTAAGGGCTTCTTTTCCACCACTTTCTAAGGCACTAAGCAACCGTTGTTTAGTACTTGCTGGAATCGCGATATTCACAAACGCTGTCTTTTCTATATCCGTGGCATTGGGATTACTTTGCTCTAATTGTTTTAATAATCCTTGAATTTCGGCAGCGGCTTCAGTTAGAGTTTGCTTTTGCTCCGGGGCATAATTGTATTGATTTGCACTACCAATTTCTTGCTTAAACTCTCTTTGAGCTGTATCGACAAAGTTATTTTGAGACTGAGATTGATCGTATTTAAACTGATACTTGGAGTGATAGTTGGAGTGATGGGAGTCTGAGGTTGATTCACTCATGGCGTTATTTTCAACATTGATAAGTCGGCTTGCTTGTAGTCTAGCAATTTCGATTAGGTCTTGGTAATGCTTCTGGTAAAGGGCAAGCACACCATGATTGTTGGTAGTTTGGGTGAGCTCTTGACGAGAATTAAATCGCTGGATGAACTGGTCACTGACGGCATGGTCTTTAGTTTCCGCAGCCGATTGAATCAGGGTTTCCCGTAATACCAGAGCTTGGTTAACCTCCAACAGGGTGGCCAGCAGCAGGTAGACACCGCGAAATCGGGGGTCACTCAAATGCTCGTGCTGGCGTTCTCGATTTTCGGTTTTCAGGAAGGTCTGGACGATAAAGTATTCCTGGATTTTATCGTGGCGAAACTTCCATTCTCGATAGGTACGACCAAACCCATCCTTCTGCTGACGAGTCAATACCATTTTATAGCGTTCCATACAGTGCAACTCATCCAAGCAGCCCTCTTCTGGGATGGTAATTTGATCATGGAGGCGCATCTGGTAGACGGTTTCAGCAAATTCAGCGAGGGGAAAGGGACAAAGGTGAATCTGTTGATAGTCCTCTGCCATGATTTCATACTGCTGCTGTTGCAAGTTGAGCAAATCGGGGTCTTTGCCCTGGGCCAACAGTTGCGCCACCAAGGTCAAATCCATGGGATTGGACAGAAACCGACGTACTGCGGCTAACTCCTGTTTCGATTGGGTTTCGTGGAGTTGGCTGGCCAGATAGTCGTCACAGGCTTGCTCGTAGGCCACACCCGATACAGGGGCATCTTCCGGCAAAATCCCTTGGCGAGAGGTGAGGAAATCGGCAATTTGCTGGCGCTTCAGGGGTTGCAGCACGTAGGTTTTGGCCGTAGCTGGGGGTGTCCATTCCAGGGGTTGGGTGGTGAGGATAATATGCCCCTGGACATGATGCTCCACAAAGGTATTAATGGTAGCCCTGGTGTCAGGGCTGACTTCATTGAGTCCGTCAATGCAGATATCTAGGGTATTGTAGTTAATCAGGCTTTGTAGGAATTTAGGGTCATGGGCAGCGATGGGCAATTTAGCTTGAATCGCTTCCACCACACCACCGGCACATTGGCTGGCTGGTAGGTACACCGCAAGCCGCCCCGAAGTTTTGACTAAATTCCGGAGAAACATGGATTTGCCCAGCCCCGATTCCCCTACCAGAACGACCGGAGACTGGAGTTGGCCAATCGCAGTTTGAATCGGTTGGGTATGGGTGGCTCGTGTAATCTTAACGTGAGAGTCGGGAAAGTAAGCCTGGGGATCAAAGCTATCTAAGCTAGCATCGGCCACCAGCACTTCACGGAAGGGAGCCAGTAATCGGTAGCGCAACCAGGGAATCCAGGTTAGAGCCACGCTGATATAGCCTAAGCCCACAATGGTGCGGAATTTCCAGTCCCAGATTAGAGCTTGGACTTGCAGAGAACGAGGATAAATGATGATCAGCAACAACCAGCCACTGAGATGGATTAGCCAAACCTTAAACCCAATCAGAAACCAGTGCTTTCCTTCTAAGGCAATAATTTTGGCTTTGACGTCCGCAGCAAGTCTAGACTCAGCTTTGTTAAGATTACGGTAGTGCTCCTTGAGCAGATCTATATCTGCTTGTTTCCAGCGGACGTGATTAACAAGTTCGGCAATCTGCCTTTCTAAGTCTTTGCGCAGTTTAGGCAAAGGTTGACTATCTTCCCAGATTTGCTCAAATAGCTTGAGAACGTCCAACCCTTCTTGGTGATTGATGGTCTGAATTTCATGGGGATATTGCTCAGGTGAGCCCAGCCACTGGATTAAGGGCAGTGAGTCTTTTTCCCCGCCACTGAGGAAATAGGCCAGAAAACGCAGCCTTGGTGCTTCTCGCTGATACCGATAAACTTCATTCAATACATAAAGTAAGTCTTTTACCTCTAATGGTCCCATCTGCTCCAGAGCATAGGCCGCACTATCACGGACTCGCCTTTCTGAGTCGGTTAAAAGTTTGGCGATTTCGGGAGCATACTCAGATGGTGCTGCTCCCATCTGTCCCAGAGCCCATGCCGCATTCTTAGGGAAATGGTTATCTGAGTCGGTTAAAAGTTCTAGGATGTGGGGAGTTATCTCAGATGGTGTTGCTCCCATCCTCGCCAGAGCCAATACCGCACTATCACGAACTCGGCTGTCTGAGTCGGTTAAAAGTGCAAGGATTTCGGGAACATACTCAGAGGCGGCTGCCCCCATCTGACCCAGAGCTTCTGCTGCCCTATTAGGGAAATGGTTATCTGAGTCGGTTAAAAGTTTTAGGATTTCGGGAACATACTCAGAGGCGGCTGCTCCCATGTTCCCCAGAGCCGATGCCGCATTATAACGAACATCACGATCTGAATGGGTTAAAAGTTTGGCAATTTGGGGAGCGTACTCAGAGGCGGCTGCTCCCATCTCACCCAGAGCCAATGCCGCAATATCACGAACATCACGATCTGAATGGGTTAAAAGTTTGGCAATTTGGGGAGCGTACTCA
>NZ_CEYLVT010000026.1:830-2255 GCF_982860115.1 Moorena sp. | reverse complement strand
GATGCTGCTGTTCCCATCTGCCCCAGAGCATATGCCGCAATATCACGAACATCACTATCTGAGTTGGTTAAAAGTTTGGCAATTTGGGGAGCGTACTCAGATGCTGCTGCTCCCATCTGACCCAGAGCCAATGCCGCATTATGACCGACACCCCAATCTGAGTCGGTTAAACGTTCAGCGATTTGGGGAGCGTACTTAGATGCTGCTGCTCCCATCTGACCCAGAGCATATGCCGCACTTGAACGGACATCACGATCTGAGTGGGTTAAACGTTCAACGATTTGGGGAGCATACTTATAGGCCGCTGCTCCCATCTGACCCAGAGCATATGCCGCACTTGAACTGATATCACTATCTGAGTCAGTTAAACGTTGAGCGATTTTGGGAGCGTAGTCCTTAGCCACTCCCATCTGCCCCAGAGCTTTTGCCGCACTATAACTGACATTACCATCTGAGTTGATTAAAAGTTTGGCAATTTTGGGAATGTACTCAGAGGCGGCTGCTCCCATGTTCCCCAGAGCCAATACCGCACTATCATGGACATCACTATCTTCGTCGGTTAACAGTTCAGCGATTTGGGGAGCGTACTTATAAGCAGCTTCACCCATTTCCCCCAGAGCCGATGCTGCCCTAGCACGGACTCTGGACTGAACCGACTTTCTTTGATTCTCGGTCTGATCCTTACTCTCATGCTTATAGGCCAATAACTCTGCAATCTTGTCAATTGTCTCTTTAGGAATCTCAAGGGGGTGCTTGAGTTGATCCAGCTTATACTCAGAAAATTTGTTGAAAGCTTTAACCCATACCTCGGGGTCGGGGTCATCCAGTGCTGCCACAATCCCCTTGAGCTGCCACGATTCTAGCTCAGGTTTCTTTTCTTCAGCGTGACTCCCGTTGACAATCAAAAGTACTGCTACTAGCAGTGCTAAGAAATAACATAGGCACCGAGTAACACCAGTCTTAAAGGTAGGGAAAAGCTTTGGGCGGTTGGCATCGCCTCTATGGGGCATGGTGGTAGTTTCCCAAGGAGTTAGTCCGCTAATAGGGATCCCCCCTAACCCCCCTTAATAAGGGGGGAAAAGAGAATAAGGGGGGGAAAAGAGCACAGAAGAGGGAACAGCGGATATGGTAAAAATCCTCTGTACCCCATAGTTATGAAAAACGCTGTAACTATAATTACGCTGATTTTGGAGCTAGACCCTAAGCCCAGCAATCCTTTGAGACTAAGATGCTCCCTGAAGGTTAATTGGTTTTAATTATACCAATCCTAGAGATTATTATATACCACAGAGAATCGGGAATCGGGAATCGGGAATCGGGAATCGGGAAGAGGATGTTAGTAGAACAGGCATCTTGCCTGTGATCAATTGGTAGAACAGGCATCTTGCCTGTGATCAATTGGTAGAACAGGCATCTTGCCTGTGA
>NZ_CEYLVT010000026.1:0-730 GCF_982860115.1 Moorena sp. | reverse complement strand
TCAATATTTTCCTCACACGGATGTTGCTGGAATTAGGTTTTTGGTAGAACAGGCATCTTGCCTGTGATCAATATTTTCCTCACAGCATCGAAGCCTATTCTACACAACTACTCCCGATTCCCGATTCCCGATTCCCGATTCCCTATGTCACAGGCAAGATGCCTGTGCTACGCAAGATGCCTGTGCTACGGAATTACTCCGTGATCAAGAAAAACTAGAAACTTGGCACCAGGCATCAAGGCTTTCAAAACCTGCACATAGCCCTTGGCATCAGCAGGGTTGTCGAACCGAGCGAAAACCATTGGTGGCATCGGTGGTAACAACCTCACCATCACCCATGGGTATAGGCGTCTATCAGACATATTATTAAGTTATCTCCTGTAAGGGGGACCAAGAGCCAGCCTTCCAGCCTGACGAAAACTCTAGGCTGGCTCTTCCCATGGACTTTATTTTGTCCACACTTTTAGTTTACCACAAAAAATTGCATATTGTAGCATATTTTTGATTTTTTGTAACAAACTTTAGAGGGAATCGGGAATCGGGAATCGGGAATCGGGAATCGGGAGTCGGGAATCGGGAATCGGGAATCGGGAGTGTGGGGTGTGTGATAGTGATTTTGTCTTGGGGTTGAGCTGGGGGATTAGCGATCGCATAACTCTTGCCTATTGCCTATTGCCTCTTGCCTATTGCCTATTGCCTATTGCCTATTGCCTATTGCCTATTGCCTATT
>NZ_CEYLVT010000025.1:26801-51572 GCF_982860115.1 Moorena sp. | reverse complement strand
AGATGGGGAGATGGGGAGATGGGAACCCACCCCTAACCCCTCCCAGGAGGGGAATATGGGGAGATGGGGAGATGGGAACCCACCCCTAACCCCTCCCAGGAGGGGAATATGGGGAGATGCTTACAAGGGTAGGTTTTTTAAAAAGGGGCGAGTAGGTACTTTTATTACGTATAAATTAATAAAAATATGTATCAAAATACACTATCATTTCCGGGATAATTCTTCCCATTTCCCGCTTTTCCCGACTCCCGACTCCCGATTCCCGACTCCCGATTCCCGATTCCCTGTTCTCGATTTCCTGTTCCCGATTCCCTGTATATAGATACAGCTCGTTGGTTAGAATTTTTGATTTATTCACATAATATTCACAAGAGTGTAGTGTAATTATTCTACCAGTTGAGTCAGTCAAGATAATACAAGAGATGAAACTGAAGATAAACCCGCCCAACAATCACCCTTTACGGTTTAAAATGGTTGTTTTTTTGATGTATAGTGGCTTGGTCTACTTAGGGATTGCTTCGTTATATTGGTTTGTGGTATTTCCCATAAATTTTGTTGAGGGATTTATTGAAAAATCCCAACTGAATAAACTATTTTTTTTTGTCAATCAAGTAGAGCAAAAAGACCAAACTTTGTTTTTTATAGCTGTTGTAATAATGGCTATTGGACTAGGAGTTTTGCTTAAACTTTACTACTTAAACAAAGGGTTATGGAGAAATCTTGAAAAAAATGGTATAATTCTCAATACTCCTAGGGTTACAGAAGACAAGCAAATAATTCAATCCTTGAATAATGCCCTGGAGTGGCTGAGTTCTGATCAGATTGCCCTGCGGCTAGGTGGAATTTATGCCCTAGAACGAATTGCTAAGGTTTCTGCCGAAGACCACTGGAAAATAATGGAAATTTTATCGACGTTTGTGCGATATCAGTCCCCTTGGAAGGTTCATGTAGAAACGCAAAAGCAAATCAATGACTCATGCAGTCCCCTTCCAATTACAGAACACCAAAAACTTCCCATTGATATTCAAGGTGCCCTGACGGTTATTGCCAGGCGCGACAGCTCAAAAGAGCTCGAAGATGAGAAAATTGATTTACGTCACGCCACACTGATGGGGGCAAACTTAACAGAAGCAAAGCTCCAAGAGGCATACCTTAATGCAGCCAAACTACAAGGAGCTTCTCTTAATCAGGCTAATCTAAAAGGAGCATCTGTGATCGGAGCCAATCTAGAAGGGGCAGACTGTAATCAAGCTAACCTCCAAGGAGCATATTTGATTAAAGCTAACTTGACAGATGCTTGCTTATTTGATGCTAACCTAGAAGGCGCATTTCTCAGGAGAGCTAAGCTAGACAAGGCAATTCTCTGGAATGCTAATTTACAGCGGGCATCGTTGATTAAAGCTAACTTGCAAGAGGCCAATTTAGAAGGAGCTAATCTTCAGGGTACAGATTTAAGAGGGGCTAACCTCCAAGGAGCTAAAAATCTGACCCAAAAGCAAATTGAATTGGCACAGATAGATAACGAAACTATTTTACCAAACTACCTGATCAGGGCTTAACTTTAGCCTAATAAATTGGCTGTATTTTTAGGAAATAGAAGACATAAATTATATCGGGTGCATCTTATATTTATTTGTAAAAATATCATCACTCAAGAATTACATTTAGATAATTTTTGATGCCATATTCCCTACTCCCTACTCCCTACTCCCTACTCCCTACTCCCTACTCCCTACCAGAAATCGATGATAGCCGTCGGGTAGGGTACGCGATCGCATAAACTGATGGAATCATCGATCAAATTCCACAGAAGAGAGGCTGATCCGTGGCTACTGACTACATTTTGTTTATACATGGTGTTAATACTCGCCAAGATCGAGAAACACCCGAATACGCTGACAAGCTTTTCGATCTGATTCAATCTAATGTTGAGTCATCTGTTCAACTCAAAAAGATCCCTCTTTACTGGGGTAATGTGGTGATTGAGCAGGAGAAGGAACTCCTAGGAGCATTGAAGGAATCGAAGGCTTGGAATGAGTTCTGGTTCAGAGACTTCCGTGAAAAGCAAATCTTACAATTCGTTGGAGACGGAGCTCTCTACCTCAGCAGACATGTTAGCTCTCTGGCGATTGAGCAGATGAGTAAACAAGCTTATCAGGGATTAGAGGGATACCAGGATCAAGACCGTTTGCACCTAGTTACTCACAGTTGGGGAACGATTATCCTATTTGATGTGTTGTTTGCTAGTCGATGGGATGACCCAACTATACCTGGTCATCAGAGTATTCAGGAGATTCGCAAAAGCATTTTGGGCATCGAATCTGAGCAAGACAGTGCCATTCCCCTGGCTAGTGTTCATACCATGGGTTCACCGATTGCCCTATTTACTCTGATCCATATTGTTGGCAAAACCAGAGATGGCAGTACCCATGATATTAGTTCCAAACTAAAGGAATTACTGGGAAGTCTGACTCAACAAGGAGTGGCGTTACCCTGGCAAAACTTTGTACATCCGGGGGATCCCATTGCTTGGCCCCTAGAAGGAGTGTTGCCAAAATTAGTAGATGAGTATGACAAAGTCATCAAACTTGAAGATGTACTTACCTACGGTTCTGGATTATTAGAAAATGTCGCTAAACCGATACAATCGACATTTTTAGCATTAATAAATGGTGGTAGTGCTCACGACAGCTACTGGACTAGTGAAAAGGTGGCTAAAAAAATTGCAGAGACGATTCACCAGACAGGTAAGGGCTCCTATATTTTGGGCCCATCCATAACGCGCTGATGGCTAAGGCTCAGGGAAAATTACCGATTACCGGTTACCGATTTCCGATTTCCGATTTCCGATTACCGTTGACACTCCCCGGTCTAAAGACGCGGGGATTCTTCGCTCAACGACCCGACTTGCTGAACCTGGTCGGAACCAAGAACAGTAGAGGTCAGATCTCCCGAAGAGTTTGGATCTAAGATCCAGGTTCCGGTGTGCCCCACCGTACCCAAAGCTCTTTTCAAGATATTGACTGCGGCGTTGTGGTCTCGGTCTAACTTACAACCACATTTACAGACGTGAGTCCTAGTTGATAATGACTTCTTGACTACCTCGTCGCATTCTGAGCAATTCTGGCTTGTATAGGCAGGATTTACCGCAACGGTGACTCTACCAAACTTTTTACCGAAATGCTCTAACCATTTCCTGAATTGATGCCAACCTGCATCATTAATAGACTTAGCGAGACAGTGGTTTTTAACCAGGTTTTTAACTCTTAAATCTTCGTAGGCGACCAGGTCGTTAGACCGGATTACGCAACGTGCCAGTCTCTTGGCATGTTCTTCACGTTGCCTACTTATTTTAAGGTGCTGCCTACCTAATCTATTGACGGCTTTCTTACGATTGGATGAGCCTTTCTTTTTCCGGGAAACCCGGCGTTGATAAAACTTTAGACGCTTTTCCCCAGTTCTATAAAAACGAGGATTGGATTCAGTGTTTCCTCTAGAATCGGTGTAGAACTCTTTTAGCCCTACGTCCAGTCCTACGGTAGCATCTGCGGGTTCTAATTGTTCAGTTACATCAACAGAAATGCAGAACTGAACATAGTAACCGTCAGCCCTTTTGACTACCCGAACCCGTTTGATTTGCTTTTTGTCGAAGCGCCACAAGTCCCATGTACCTTTGAGTTTTAGCTTTCCGATCCCTTTCTTGTCACTAAAAGTAATTGATTTCTTGTCAGGGGAAAGTTTCCATCCTGATTGCTTATATTCAACCGTTCGCGTAGCGTCGGCAAAGCCGAATCTACAGTGTTTTTGAAAGCGAGGATAGCCTTTCTTTCCAGGTACCTTTCTCTTGCAGTTTTCAAAGAAGCGAGAAATTGATGACCATGCCCTTTCAGCCGCAGCTTGTCGGGCGGTAGAGTTTAATTCATTAGCAAAGGGGAATTCTTTAGCAAGGATTTTGCAGTACTTGCTAAGGTCATATTTTCCCGTCCCTTTGTTATCCATCCATAAACGAATGCAGCTATTGCGGATGAATTTAACCGTCCGAATTGCTTCGTCTATAGCTTGATATTGAATAGGTTTGCCGTATGCTTTAAACTCTATTATGATCATCAGAACTCGACCTCAACTGATATACTATTACGCTAACATGCTTAGCGAAAATCGTCAACTCAGAATTAAATCTTTTTCACGGCGACTAAAGTCGCTACGGGCTTTAATCCCCGGTTTAAAAACACGGGGCTTTCAGCCTTGGGAATTCCGTAAATTTCCCGTTTTAGGGGTCTTGTTCATCCTCTTGATAGACTATCAAGTCCCCTGGTTGGCACTTGAGTGCTTTGCACAGGGAGTTGAGTATGTCTTCGTCAATTCTAGGTAGACGGCGATGCCGTTTTAGCCTGGAAACGGAGTTAGGATGCTTTCCAATTATCTCAGCTAGATCTTTGTTGCTGATGTTGCGCTCAGCCATTACTACTGCCAATTTCCAGTGAATTACCACTTTAGTGTTTAACCTCTTACCATACTAAACGCTCGTTACGTTTGATTGTAACCTCTCGCAGCATGAATTGTTGAAAATAATACTTCTCTAATTTTTTTTTAAACTCAAAGTGTTGACAAACTGGCCAAGATAGGATATACTATAAAAGTACGCAGTTACAGTGATTGGCAATTCCCTCGCCAGCACAAAGCGATCGCACTCTATGGCTCGACAACCTCTGTGCGATCGCTATTCCACCACCAAGAAAACAAGGTGATATATAAATGGTAAACCCACGTTCCTGTCTTGATGCAATAGCGAGTGGGGGTTTCCCCCAAGACCGCGCTGCATCGCTGCAAGAGCTAATTAAAGCTCCAATCTATGATGTCCCTCAGGGCAAAACCCCAGTCCGCCTCCTCGCCTGTGGTGTACCCAAAGGTGTAGAGAGTGTGATTAACCAATTGCACGTGCTGCGCTTTGCCGAAGTCATAGCGTGGACCCCGCCGATTCCTTCTCCTGTCGAGGGTGAAATCATTCGGATTTTGACTCGCCATGTTGATTTGAGGCGATAGGTTTAGGTAAGCATTCAGCTATCAGCTGTCAGCGATCAGCGATTAGCGATCAGCTATTAGCTTATGGGTTAGGTCACAGGCTGGAAGCCTGTGCCACCCTGTCTTGATGCAATAGCGAGTGGGGAGGGGCTGTGTGCGGAACTTGCTTCCGCACCTGTCTTGATGCAATAGCGAGTGGGGGTTTCCCCCAAGACCTCGCTGCATCGCTACTAGATCGGTGCTTTTGAATAAAATAAGCTGACGGCTGACGGCTGACGGCTGACGGCTGACGGCTGACCACTGACCACTGACCACTGACCGCTGAATGCTTTCGCAATATGACTAATCACAATCAATGGAATGCTGATGATTATGCTAAGAATTCTTCAGCACAGCTCCAATGGGCAAAGGAACTAATTGAAAAGCTATCACTACTCGGAAACGAAACATTACTGGATATTGGTTGTGGCGACGGAAAGATTACTGCTGAATTTGCCAGTATTCTTAAAAACGGTAGTGTTTTAGGAATTGATTCATCCAAGACCATGGTTGAGTTAGCTCGAAAAACATTTCCAGCAGTAGAGTATCCTAATTTAGAGTTTAAAGCTATGGATGCTACAGCGATTAACCTAAACCATAGCTTTGATGTCGTCTTTTCTAATGCTGTCTTACATTGGATCACTGACCATGTGTTAGTTTTAAAAGGCGTTCGTAATCACCTTAAACCTCACGGAAAATTACTGTTTCAGATGGGAGGTAAAGGTAACGCTAAGGAATTACTACTGATCATAGAAGAAATTATCACTGCTCCAGACTGGAAAGAGTATTTTATAGACTTTACCTTTCCTTATTCATTTTATGGCATTGAAGACTATCAAAGATGGTTACCAGAAAATGGATTTAAAGCTGAACGTGTGCAGTTAATTCCTAAAGATATGCAGCATCAAGGCAAAGAAGGATTGAAAGGGTGGTTACGAACAACATGGTTTCCCTATACCAATAGACTCCCTCAGGAATTGAGAGAAATATTTTTGGATACTGTTGTGGATAGCTACATCGAGCGCTATCCAATAGATACTCAAGGATTAACTCATGTCAAGATGGTTCGCTTGGAGGTTGAGGCTTATGCTATCGAGACCTAAGCTATCAGTTATCAGCGATCAGCTATTAGTTATTAGCTATTAGTTATTAGCTTATGGGTTAGGTCACAGGCTGGAAGCCTGTGCCACTTTGAGGTGCTTTTGAATAAAATAAGCTGACCACTGACCACTGACTGCTGTTCGCGTAGCGTGCGCGTAGCGCATAGGCTGACCACTGAGCACTGACCGCTGACTACTATTTTAGAATTTTGGCACTGGCACCTTCAAGGTAAGTGCTCCAACGTAATCTTGGTCATTAACTGGGCCGAAGTTAGTGTGGCATAGTGCGCAGCTCGGATCAAAGTTAGCAAGGGGAATCGATCGACGAAAGAAAGAGCGTCGTCCAAGCTTCTGAATCACTTCATTAGACTTACCCTCTAGAGCAAGCTTCAAGGATTCCTTCTCGAAAGTATCCTGAGGACGGTCATTCTTTCTCAGGGGCTGCTTTCGACCAATCAGCCGAAAGTTTTTATGACAATCCTCGAAAATCAAGGAAATTGCTACGTTCCCTTGCTCTACATTGTCTGGAGTCGTCTCACTAAACTCTTGAAGTAGTGCCGCAAACAGTTCTGCTTGCAGCAAGTCCGCTGTCTCTTGTGCAAACGTAACCTCTGCCTGGGTCGGCGTCCGTGCTAGTGCAGATGAGGCACCAATACCTAGGAACACTGCACAGCATAGTATTGCAATTAGAAGCTTTTTTTGTCCAAGTTTAAACAGTTTAAAGATTTTAGACATTGTTCTCCTCTTTTTTACTGGCAGAATTTTATCATTACTATGGGAATATTAATAGCTTTGCTGCGACCAGATGTTAAGCAATGTATATTAAGCAAAGTTAATGTATAACAACCATAATTATTGCTATAGTAAGTGGCACTTATTTAAAGCTGAAACCCAAGTCCATAAAAGAAAAGAGGTGCATGGTAAACCTCTTTTGCGGTGGATACCTGCAAAGGCTCTGGCGGAAATTTAATTTGGAATCTTTATAGTATTTTTATATACGGAAAGAGTATTTTAAAAAAACTTTATACGTAAGCATTCAGCTATTAGCTATTAGCTATTAGCTATTAGCTATCAGGTATCAGCTATTAGCTATTAGCTTATGGATTAGGTCACAGGCTGGAAGCCTGTGCCACAGTACTTTTGAATAAAATAAGCTGACCACTGACTGCTGACCACTGACTGCTGACCACTGACCACTGACAGCTGACCGCTTACTGGTCTTGAAAATTTCCTGCATAATTCTTGGTGATTACCCCGATAAGTCTATAGATACTTAGAAATCAGCTATTAGCACTCAGCATTCAGCAGGTAGTGCCTTAGCTGAATGCTTACCTTGTCAACCTTTAGAATCGGGTGTTAATCGATGTCACAGAAAAACAATACCGTTACTGGTGATCAGGCGAAACCAATTATTTGTAAGACTTATCGATATCAGTTCCAATACTCCGATAACCCTGACAGGCCAACCATTAACCGTCACCCATTAAACAACCGTCAAGCTTCAACCATTAACCGTCACCCAATCTCCATAAACCGTGAAGAGCAAACCATTAACCGTCAGCCATTCATAGGTGATCCTAATGTGTTTTGGTTTTCAGAAATGGGTAGTGAGTGGAGTGCGACCATTCGAGAGGCGTGCTGGGAAACAATCAAGGAACCAAATCCAGAAGAGAAGGATTTATCTGAGGATAAGAAAGGTGATTCTACAATTGTATCAGCTTTGGCTTTATTGGGGATGATTGCTCTGGCTCTTATTTAAATAAGACATAAAAATCCTAATTGTTACCGTTACGAGAATTTTTCATCTTCTCTAGAAGAGCACTAACATCTTTATATTCCTGAGCGATAATATCATCTTCCGGAAGATTTTCGATGTCGAAGTTCTGAACTAGCCTTTGCTGAATTTCCTCCAACTTTTCAATTCCCTTACGAACTCCTGGCTCTCCGCTTAGAGCTAATACCTCTTGAGCATATATACGGGTTAGTTGACTAAAGAGTTCTTCAAAGTCTTTTTCTCCTTGATAGTTATTTTTATTTTCCTCAAATAGCTCGATAGCTTTTTTAAAGCTGTCTACATCTTTATTTTTTCTAAGTTGATAAATTGCAGATAAACCTTCAACTTCAAGCCATCGAGTTTTACTTGGAGTAGATTGAGGAGATTGAATAGATTCAGTAGATTGAGGAGATTGAGGAATGATGAATAGAATGAGGACAACACCTAATAGCACCAAACTCAATATAACTCCAATGATAAGTCTTAACCTAGCAGTTCGACTTATTATTGCTGGAGACTCTAGTAATTTTAGCCACTCTGAGATTGACTGAGGTCTTCGCTGTGGATTTAATTCCATCCCTTTGAGAATTGCTCTTCTCAAAATTTTGTTGCTTACGTAGGTGTCGGCATCTTGTTTTTGAGGATCTATTCTATATCTTTTGAGTTCATTTTCCCGGTCTCTGCTACTAACTGGTTGGCGTCCAGTTAACAAGAAATAGAAGGTGGCGGATAAGGCATAGATATCAAGTGGTGGGCCTGCTCTAAGGCGGCGTAGTTGTTGCTCGGGTGGAGCATAATCTTCCGACCATTGTTGTGTTAGCTCTATTGTCCGGTCGGGAACAAATTCCCGGGCGATCCCAAAATCAATGAGTATTGCTTCGGTTCCATGTCTTACCATAATATTACTAGGCTTGACATCTCTATGAATCAACTTAACCTTATGCATTGCTGCCAAGGCATGGGCAACTTGCCGAATATATTTGATGGCTTGTTCCTCTGGAATTCCATTCCCTGCTTGAGTGAGTCTATGTAGGTTCTCTCCTTCGATATAGTCCATCACGATGCAAGGAAGATATATTCTTGGTTCATAGAAGTACTCTATGAATTTAACAATATGGTTATGGTTAAATTGCTTGAGTCGCTTGGCTTCATCTTTAAATTTTTTTTCTCTTTCACTTCGTTGATTATTGGGTAATTCCTCTCTTCCAATTTTTATGGAAACAATCTCTTCCTGACCATCTGGTAACTGACGAGTGGCTTGGTAAGTCGTTCCAAAGCCTCCCTTTCCTAATTCACGTTGGATGGTATAGTCGCCGTCTTTCAGAGAATCTCCTGGTTGTAACTTTATCATTGGGTTATTTTAATTGAATTAATTGCTTTAGCGAATCTTATAGCTTAGTGGATTATTAGCGTTACCTAAGTTTAGGATAGCACGTTATGGGGTATGATTTATACACTTGTTGTCAATGCCTTAATTGTTAACCTTAAGGGACTTACTCATCCTCTCTATAAGAGCTTTAACTTGTTTGTATTCCTGAGCGATTTGATCATCTTTCGGCAGACTTTCAATGTCAAAATTATCATTCAGCCTTTTCTTAATTTCCTCCAATTTTTCAATTCCCTTACGAACTCCTGGCTCTCCGCTTAGAGCTAATACGTCTTGAGAATATCTACGGGTTAGTTCACTAAACAGTTCTTCAAATTCTTTTTCTCCTTGATAGTTGTTTTTATTTTGCTCAAATAAATTGAGTACTTCTTTGAAGTTGTCTACATCTCCGTTTTGTTTAAGTTTATAAATTGCCGATAAACCTTTGTCTTCAAGTTCCGTCCATTCATCACTGGTAGTTGTTGGATTATCTGAATTAGATGGATTATCTGAATTAGATGGATTATCTGAATTAGATGGATTAGATGGATTATCTGAATTAGATGGATTATGTATCAATGGAATGACAACAGCAGCTAATAGCAGCAAAACGAAGATAACTCCAATCACCCATCTTGAAATATCAGTTCGATTCCTTGGTGAAATATCAGTTCGATTCCTTTCTTGTGAAGGCTCTAGTAATTTTAGCCACTCTGAGATTGACTGAGGTCGTTTACCTGGATTTAATTCCATACCTTGGAGAATGGCTCTTCTCAAATTTTCGTTACTGACGAAGTTTTCTGCATCTTGTTTTTGAGGATCTGGTTTATATATGTTGACTTCATCTTCCCTGTCTCTGGTATTAACTGGTTCGCGTCCGGTTAACAAAAAATAGAAGGTGGCGGATAAGGCATAGATATCAACTTGTGGACCTGCTCTAAACCGGCGTTTTTGTTGCTCGGGTGGAGCATAACGTTCCGACCATTGTCGCGTTAGCTCTATTGTCCGGTCGGTAACAAATTCCCGGGCAATCCCAAAATCAATAAGGACTGCTTCGTTTCGATTTCTTGCTATAATATTACCAGGCTTGACATCTCTATGAATCAAATTAACCTCATGCATGGCTACCAAAGCATCAGCAACTTGCCGAATATATTTGATAGCTTGTTCTTCTGGAATTCCATTACCTGGTTGAGTGAGTTTTTGTAGGGTCTCTCCCTCAATATATTCCATTACCAGGCAAGGACGGTTTATTGTTGGTTCATAGAAGTACTCTATGAATTTAACAATATGGTTATGGTTAAATTGCTTGAGTCGCTTCGCTTCATCTTTAAATTTTTCTTCTCTTTGGCTTCGTTCATTATCGCTTAATTCATCGTTTCCAATTTTTATGGCAACAATCTCTTCCTGGCCATCGGGTAACTTACGAGTGGCTTGGTAAGCTGTTCCAAAGCCCCCCCTTCCTAATTGACGTTGGATAGTATAGTCGCCCTCTTTCAGCGAATATCCTGCTGGTAAGCTCATGGGGTGTTTTTTATTTAATTGTTGTTGCTAATCTTTTCCAAATTCTCTAGTTTTTTACGTAACCTATCGATTTGATATTGGTAACTATCTTGAATTTTGTCTTCAAAGGTGAATTTGTCCAAACCTTCTCTTTCTTCCTGTTCAGATACTTTGATCCCACCAGGCATGACGTGAGCAAGTACATATAAAATAGCTCTACTGGATAGTAATATGAAAATAATAACAGTGGCAGCACCTAATCCTTGCACGATCAGTTGACTGGGATTGCCTCCCCGGAAGAACCCTTGAGCAGGACCATCTCCAAAAGCGTAAGCCCAGTCGAAACCACTTTTTGGTCCGATACTAAACAATCCCACCGCCAGGGTTCCCCATAATCCACAACCAAAGTGAACCGGAATAGCACCAACTGGGTCATCAATTTCCCACCAATCTAATAGTTCAGTAACCAGGGGCACAAAAATTCCTCCCCCAACAACCCCAATCACTGCTGCGTCTAATAAATTAACGTAAGCGCAGGGTGCAGTGATGCTAACTAATCCCCCCACAATGCCATTGATGATAAAGGCAAGATTGGGTTTCCCGTATCTTACAAAGCAAAAGATAATTGAGCCAATTGCACCGGCTGCGGCTGCTAAAGTAGTGGTTAAAACAATGTGAGGAATGGCGGGGGAAGTGGCATCTAAGGTAGAGCCAGCATTAAACCCAAACCAACCTAGCCAGAGAATCAGACATCCCAAGGTGGCAAGCGTGATATTATGCCCGTTTAAGGGTTCAATTTTCTTGTTAAACTTAGTTTTTGATCTTGGACTAAGTCGAGATAACTCTGCTTGCTTAATTTCACGATATTTATCAGCCCGTGCCCCCAGGGCGATGGTTCCCATCAAGCCAGCAGCTCCTCCCACGGTGTGGACTACCGTTGAACCGGCAAAATCCCAAAATGCTAATTTTTCAGACCCTCCGAAAGTGATATCGGTCAGCCATCCAGACTCCGACCACGCCCAATGTCCACTGATAGGATACAACAATCCCACTAGCAAGAAACTGAAGACTAGAAAACTCACAAATTTCATGCGCTCGGCCACCGCTCCAGAAACAATGGTTGCTGCCGTGCCAGCAAATACTAATTGAAAGAAAAACTTGGCTTCCCTCATAGCCATAGAGTCAGCACCATTGGATGGGTTGAAAATGTCCTGGCCACTAAAAAAGAACCCTTCAGTCCCGATCCACGGATTGTTACCACCAAACATTAATCCAGCTCCGCAAAGCCAGAAAGCTACAGTGGCGATACTGAACACTACTAGGTTCTTTGCCAAAATGTTGATCGCATTTTGCTTGCGACAAAAACCTGTTTCCAATAAGCAGAATCCCGCATTCATAAAAAATACGAAAGAGCCTGCTATCACCAACCAAATCGTGTCCAGGACACCCTTCAGTTCAGGGTCTATTGAGGCAGTGTCTTGAGCCACTGCCCCATGACTCCACACCAGCACGAGCATCACAGCTAGTGATATACCAAGGTAGACGCATCTTCTTTTGAAATGCCTACTGGATATGAGATTCATAGGATAGGTAGTTTTGCTGATTAATTTTGAAATCTTTGTCTTGATGCAGTAGCGAGTACTGGAAAAACCCTGATTAAGGCGCTCCATCGCTTCTGAGTAAGGCTTATAGAATTTAGATGCGTTTGCCCTGAGTGATATAACTAATATAGTTAGACAATAATTTAGACCTTAACAACCATCTTTTGTGGCTGTTGGGTTGCTTTAGCTTAATCATGCAACTGCTTGATTGCCTTAGGATCTAAGATGCTGCTCCAGCTAGATCAGCTTAGCTTAGGACAAGATAAGTTAACTTAAAATCATCTCTAAATCATCAGGTGCCCTGGGAGCATGCCACTCATAGCATTTCTCCATTGGTTAAATTAATTCCGTTCTGGGTTAATGGGAGCAGAGACTTCGGAACACAGAGTAGGGATGCAGCTCTGTCCTGAGGGTTTCACCCTTTGATCGACTGCATCAAGACACTGACTGTCCCTCATAAGTACGATAAATCCTATATATAGTTGATTTTTTATTCAACGTTGACCTGCTCTCGGTGCCCTTCAGGACTTATTCCTTTTTGACCAGGACAAATGTCCAGGGATTCTGATGTTTACAGTAGCAGCTACAGAATCCCACCCAAGGTACCCATCCCCTAACCTAGAAGGGGGTAACATCTGCAATGCGCTTCCACCAAATTATGGAGCGGGGGCGCAGGGGGGGATAATATTTTTCTTATCCGATATTATAGCAATACGCATTCATGTATTGACAAATTCAAATGAAGCAGAATTGCTAAAGCCAATCTCACTGCCTTTGTTGCTGATGGTAAACCACGCCAGTTGCTCATGGTGGCAATGCCCTTTGGCAACGTTAGTTACCTACTCCCTACTCCCTACTCCCTAAAACCTAGGACGAAATTACCTCTCTCAATTAAGACCTGCTATATACTGCAAATAAGATAAGGACTTTTAGTAAATAAGGATACAGGTGATTGGCTTATTAAACAAGCGTCTAAGGAATCTCTGGCTTCGTGTAGTAGTTCCCAAAAGCGAAAAGTATCTAAGCAATATCTGGCTTCGTGTAGTGCTTTCCTTCATTATTGCTTACTTCTTTCTAGTGGGATTAAGTGTATTGGAGCAAATAATAACTGAAAGGTTATTCGAGCCAAAGACAACTGAAACGTCATTGGAGCCAAAGACAACTGAAACCGAACAAGTTTGCTCATCTAAAGACTCAGGTTGGTCTTGTTTTGCAAAGCAACTATTATTAGTCTGTAAAGTGGACAATCTTGAAGGTTTCGCTCTTTTATTTGGAGCGTCTCTTTACATGCTTGAAGGTCTAGAGCGCAGAAAAAGGATAATCTATGAGGCATGGCAAATTGTCGATAATGCCGCAGGAGCCGGAGTGCCTACTAGTCATGCCAGAGTAAAAGCCCTTGAGGTTTTGAACAACTATGGTGTTTCCATGAGGGGGCTGGATGCCCCAAAAGCCGATTTGACTGACATTGACCTGGCGAATGCTATACTCCATCAAGCTACTCTCAATGACGCTGAACTTACTGGAGCTAACTTTACTGGAGCTGATCTCAATAAAGCGAAGCTTGCTGGAGCTAACCTTAATACAGCCAAGCTTAGTAAAGCATTGCTGATCAGAGCGAACCTAAGTAAAACTGACCTGAGTATTGCTGATATCAGGAATGCTGACCTTAGATTATCTGACCTCAGTGGTGCGAACCTTATTGGTGCGGATCTTAGTGGTGCGAACCTCACTGGTGCAGACCTCACTGGTACAAACCTTGAAGGCATCTCTTGGAATCGACAGACAAAGTGGAAAAATGCTACAGGTTTGGACAAAGCCAAAAATGTGCCCGATGCGTTGCGACAAGAGCTTGGTCTGGGATAGGAAATAGCAAAAGAGAGGGGAGTGTGGGAAGTCTGAGGCGAGATCGGGTAATTATCTGGAGATAATCTTACAACCCTAGAATAAATTTCAGTGCGATCGCTTCCAGTTTCACTCCGGTCAAAATCATATCCAGTCCCAAAGCAACCTGCATCACCCCAAACACAAAACCAAGGACTCTTAGAGTCACGGGTTTGATGAGATTCAAAAGGGGATGGGCGACCAACATTACCCCTAAGTTGAGTACCATAACCAATAATAATAGCAAAAACATAGAACCCGGAGCAATTGCCATCCGTCCGAACATGGCGCTCATAGTCACCACAACAGCAATGCCATAGGGAGTTAAAATACTCGGAAAAACTAAGGGATTAATCGTTAACTTCAGAGAAGGATTTACAGGGGTAGCATCCTTAGTTGTGGGGGTATTATACTGGGATAATACTGTTCGCAGAGCCACTAAAAAAAGGATAATACCTGTTGCGATTAGCATTGCTGAAAGGTCAATTTGCCAGGATTTTAGAACATTTTGGCAAAGTAGTGCTACCGCAAAAATCACTAAGGTTGATATGCCAAACCCCCGTAAAGCAAGCTGGCGACGCAAGGCTGGATCCGCATTAGCTGTCAGCTTCACAAAAGGTACAATTAGCTTGAGCGGACCAACGGTAAGTAAAAAAATAATCAGGATATTGAATGTCCCAAATCCCTCAAAAAGTTGCTCAAACAACACTTGAGTTTTAGCATCAATCTCAGCCTTGACCGGTATAGCAGGTTGAACCCTCGATGATTCCATAGCCTGGGCTGAGATTATGGTGTTGCTTAATAATGGAATGATTTTAAGAGTGAGGTGGAATGGGCATCTTGGTAGAACTGGCATCTTGCCAGTTTCATGGAATGGGCATCTTGGTAGAACTGGCATCTTGCCAGTTTCATGGAATGGGCATCTTGGTAGAACTGGCATCTTGCCAGTTTCATGCTTATTTCCGGCGGCAATGATTTTAAGAGTTTTCTGGAATGGGCATCTTGGTAGAACTGGCATCTTGCCAGTTTCAATAGATTTTCGGGCGGGCAGGATGCCCACTCTACTCCTATTCATAGGAAGATTCAGCAACGCTGTTTGCCCAGTAAAATCCTTTGCCAGTAAGGGAGATGGCGGTGTAGGGATAGTTGCTGTGGCACTGTTAAGTGCTAACATCGAAGTAAAATAAGCCGATGCGATCGCTAACCCTAGAATTCTCAACAACCTACCCATCTCTCCATCTCCCCACTTTTACAAACTTTTCTACCGCAACTTCATGTTGCTAAACAGCTTTGCCACTGGTTCCGGAAGATTAGGTAGATTGGGTAAGTCGGGAGTCTCCGACATAGCCAGGCCCGTGAGGTTGTTTTCCTTGATCAGCCTTGGAATTTCATCGAGAGCAAAAACCATGCCCCAGTCCCGCTCTGCGTTCGCGAGACCCTTGCGATCGCCCCCCTTCAAGGAGTCAACGAATCCTTCAAAGGTTTCCTGACCTGACAGCTCGATGTAATGAGCTGGTGTATCAGTGGAGTTCCAGAAAGCATGGACAATGCCCCGTGGCTTTTGGACATAGCTTCCCGCAGGAGCTGTGAACCTTAGTCCATCTGCACCGCCAATCTCGAACACAAGTTCACTGGAGATCACGTAGACCAGTTGATCGCAAAACTTATGGCTGTGGGGTGACAGCAAGTGACCGGGATTGATAACACCCTGCATCACTGAGAAATCACCACCCATGTCTCTGGATCGAGCCATGATTATCATGTCCGTGGCTGTCCTTTCTCCTTCACCAGGTTTCTTGAGGAGATCCTGGGCATCAAATCGATCGTTTACATTATATTCACTCATTGTTCTACTCCTTTAATCTTGCTTTGCTGAAAAATTCTTTGAGTAAATTTAAAAGTGCAACCCTGTCATCAAATGCCTTAAAAATGGCAAACCAATAATGCAGCTTATGGCGCAGTATAATGGTTTTGAAGCTATCAGCTATTAACTGAATGCTTACTAGCTTTCTATAACCAAATTGCCATCTTTAGCAGAGGTGTGATAAGGACAATGGGCGCACCAAAACGGACATTTCACGACAGATTGCACAAACCCGAAATGCTAGCTAGCGTGGTGGCGAGTACCGTAGCTTATGCAGTGGCACGGGGAGTAGAGATGGAACAGATCACTGCCGCCACAGGACTAACCCGTACCGATCTGCTCGATCCCGATGCCCACCTGTCTCAATACCTAGTACCAACGGTATGGCGCTTACTGACCAAGGCTTACCCAGGGGAAGCGATCGCACTCCACATGGCCAGTGCTACTCCCTTCTCATACTTTGGAACACTAGCCTATGGAGCTAGATATGCTGAAAATCTCAGAGAAGCCTTGCAGAACTTAGTGCGCTATCGGTCTGTGCTATCGGATCAACTGCAGATCGCCCTGATTGAGTCCTCTTCAGAGGGGATTTTACAAATGCATCATCCCATGGATGCCGAGGATGGGGGTTGCGCTGCTGAAGTGGGACTAGCTTTGGGGTTGCGCTATATGCGGGAAATTCTAAGAGCAGATGATATCCTTCTGCGCGCGGACTTTACTCACCTGCCCTTCGGACCAATCCAGGTTTATGAAGAGTTCTTTGGTAGCCCAGTATGCTTTCAACAATCCCACAATGCCCTTGTGTTTCGTCAAGGGGCTCTAGACCTACCCACCAAACAGCCTGATCCGGATCTGTTTCGTTATATCCAAGGGCATCTAGACCTGGTGCGAGAACGGTTAGCAGGTTCTAGTGATTCTCCAGAACTATCTCGAGTCCGTGATGCGATCGCTCACAATGCTGAACGTTCTGAATATGGTGCAGAAGCCCTAGCACGACAGATGAACATGAGTCTTCGTGCTTTGCAACGCTTGACCCAAGACCATGGTATCACCGTTCGGCAACTGTTAGACCAAACTCGTCAAGCAAACGCACAACAATTCCTGAGTGACCCCAGACTCAGTATCGAAGCCATATCGTGTTTGCTAGGTTACTCAGAAGATCGTGCATTCCGTAGAGCCTTCAAGCGTTGGACCGGGCACACCCCTGCTGAGTTCCGGCGGACTGTTGGCTAAGTATTTTAGTATACCCAATTAAGCGGTTATCAATTTAAGTCTGAATTAACGTGTAACGTTTAACTTTCCGTTTTTATTCCCTGATCCCCACCAACAACTTAACAACAATGGTAGAAACAATCCAAGCTAAAGACATCACCCTCAAGCCATTAAAAACCCTAGTCAATCTTCAGCTAGTTAACGATAACCAATTCTTTCACGAGTGGCAAGAAAACTTACCAGAAATAAGCGAATTACAACAGCAATTACTAGATGACGTTAAAGCTGGTTATTTTAATTTACTCTATTACCCACCCTTACTAGAAAAAACCGTTAATCTCGCCATCCTATCACCCCTGCTATTTATCGGAAAATTTTATCTGGAACCCTTTCACATCAAAGCCGAAAAAACCGTAGAGATTTCTGTTGACGACCACGGCATTATTGTCAAAGGAAGCATTGATACCCTAGTCTTACATAACGAATTTTGGATGACGATTATCGAATCCAAACAGGCTAGCTTCTCCATAGAAGCTGGACTACCCCAAATTCTGGCCTACATGTTAGCTAATCCCAACCCAGATCAACCAAGCTATGGCATGATTACCACTGGTGGTACCTTCATTTTCATCAAACTAGTTAACGGTGAAAAGCCCAGATATGCCACATCTGCTGAATTTTCACTGCGCAATCCCGGAAATGATTTGTATCAGGTGCTTCGGATTCTTAAAAAACTGAGTCAAATAGACATCTAGTTCTGAAGGGGTAACCAGTAGATTACAATACTTAATAGCAATCCGTGTAGGAATTGTGATAATTTTTGATGCCATATTCCCTAGTCCCTACTCCCTTTGCTATATGTGTTATGAGTTACGACAGTACCCTTAAATATTTGGTGGAACAATATCCCCAAGCCTTTACCCGTTGGTTGTGGAACCAGGAACCACCAGAAGATATAGAAATTCTCAACACCGAATTAAGTACAGAACCAATTCGGGCAGATGCCTTGTTTTTGGTGCGGGTTGCTGATGCTATTTTGCATCTGGAATTTCAAACCTTACCCCAATCTGAACCTCCCTTACCCCTGAGGATGCTGGATTATTGGGTGAGGTTGTATCGCCAGTATCGCTGTAAGATTGACCAGGTAATAATTTTTCTGAAACCAACCCGATTAGCGGGAGTATTTGTGAATCAATTTACCGAGCCGAACCTATCCTTCCACTACCGAGTGATTCGGATTTGGGAATGTGATCCACAACCGTTACTGACAACTCCAGGGTTACTACCCTTGGCAGTATTAGCACAAGCTGAAGTCCCAGAAACATTACTCTCCCAGGTAGCAGCCAAAATCGATATGATTGAAGATAGACAACAGCAGCGTAACCTGTCTGCTTGCGTCCAACTGTTGGCTGGGGTGAAATTTGATGAGCAGTTAATTCAAGCTTATTTTCGGGAGGATATGATGCAAGAGTCGGTGGTTTATCAACGCATTATTCGTCAAGGATTAGAACAAGGATTAGAACAAGGATTAAAACAAGGATTAGAACAAGGATTAGAACAAGGATTAGAACAAGGATTAAAACAAGGATTAAAACAAGGATTAGAACAAGGATTAGGACAAGGATTAGAACAAGGATTAGAACAAGGAAAGCGCAATGAGCTTAATTTAATTATCCGTCTACTTAACCGTCGCCTAGGTCAGCTCAATCCCCAATTACAGCATCAAATTGAGCAATTATCCTTGTCCCAGTTGGAGGATTTAGGGGAAGCGTTGTTGGATTTTGAAACCGAGGTGGATTTAACCAATTGGTTGAACCAGTTCAGGGATAGATAATATGTAAGCTATCAGCTATCAGCGGTCAGCGATTAGCGCTACGCGCACGCTACTTGAGGTGCTATCAGCTATCAGCTATCAACTTTTGAATAAAACAGGTTAGCATTCGTTTAATCTTTCGTTTAATCTGAGTTATGTCACAGGGTTGTTCGCACAGCGTGGCCAAACGCGCCCCGCGTGGCCTTTTGGCCAAGGCCAAAGCCTGTGCCACAAACTAGAAGCCTGTGCCACAAAGCTGTTCGCGTAGCGTGAGCCTTTAGCTGACGGCTGACGGCTGACAACTGACGGCTGTTCGCGTAGCGTGCGCGTAGCGCTTAAGCTTACCTGCTATCTATGGAGAATAGGGGATTCGAACCCCTGACCTCTGCGGTGCGATCGCAGCGCTCTACCAACTGAGCCAATTCCCCTTAGTACCTTTGTTTCTTGTGTTTATTCTAGCACCGGGACTGATATCCCTGTGCCCTTGTATGGTCTAGATTTCTGCTACTGGCTCAGGTGATACCCCAGAATAGACCTGCTGCACTCGTTCTAATTCCAGCTGATTCAAATAATCCACAGTCCAGTTAGCGTGACGCTGTAGCATATGAAGGGGATAAGTACTAGCCACTCCTACCACTGGCATGCCAGCTCGCTTTGCCGCCTCAATTCCAGCCAAAGAATCTTCTATCACTAGACATTCCCCAGGTTTCAAATTGAGGTTACCATAGGCTTGATTGAGCCGCTCTACCGCTAGCAGATAGCCATCGGGTTCTGGTTTACTAGTAGTAATATCATCACCAGCAACAATCAAAGTAAAATAGTTAGCTAAACCAGCGCGATCGAGAACCACTTCTGCTTCATTCCGCAGTGCTCCAGTTACCAGAGCCATGGGTATCTGAGCACCCTGGATCTGAACCATTAAATCCTCCACACCAGGATAAATGGGCAAGGTTTCCATACTTTCTAGCTGACGTTGATAGGCAGCAGCTTTGCGTGTTATTAGCTGGTTTAAGTAATCCTCCGTAACCACCCGACCGCGACGCTTAAGTAACTCTCGCAGACAAGAGCGATCGCCTCTACCTGTACAAACCTGTCGAAACTCTTCGGAATCCGGACGCAAATTTTCCCCAATAATAATTTCCTCAATTAGTTTTTCGTGAATCGGCTCATCATTGATTATTACTCCGTTAAAATCAAACAGAACTGCTTTCAAACTCATAAGTACCTAGACATAAATTCTGTTACTCTTGTTGAGTAAATTAAAAAACATAACGTTACTCAACCCTCTTATGCTCCCCGTTACCGGTTGCTTATTACCTGATTTTAACAGTAAACTTTACTAATCTTAACAGTTAACGTTAATTGTGTCCAAGTGCTTACTGTAAAATTGTTCTATACTGCTGGAACCGGCACCCCTTGTGACGCAATATCATCTGGAAAACTTCCCTCAGATAGAAGTTCCCAAACAGCTGATTTACCTACTGGCAAAGGTTTTAGACCCTGAGTTATTTGATGCAGCCACCACCATTGCGTAGTCCGGACTGCTTCAAAACTAGCTGCACCCATCCAAGCATCAACGCTACCATTAGCGTAAGCCTTAATATAGGGTTCTTCAAAAACTTCCGTTAGCCAATTCGCCTCCCGGATCGTAGTCTGATTCCCGTCTAGAATCAAAACTTGTCCTCCCCCTTGCAGCAGTCGGAAGGATTCATGCAAAATCGACTGAGTTACCTTAGGTGGAGTTTCGTGAAACAACAGTGATGCTGTAACTAGATCAAAAGACTGATCATCTAAACCCGTCTGTTCAGCCATACCATGAAGCCACTGAATATCCACATTAGCCTTCTTAGCTTTATACTCAGCCATAACCAGCATATAAGGTGACCAAAAATATCGGTTTCAAGCCTGGCCTTTGGCCACGCTACTTGAGGTGCCCATAAGCGGGCGAATTTTTCAAAAATGATGTGTTATAATATAATTAAGTGTGTAGCCTAGCACAGGCAGGATTCGTCGGTACTGCCCTATTCCCCAACGACGTAAAGCGATGCTAGTACACGAGGCGCGAAAAACCTCTAAAACGCATGGATCTTAACGGATACCGAATACCAGTAAAATACGATTGCAAAATATTAACGTACCGTGGGGCACACGGAAACGGGAAATTCCAACGCTTAGGGAGATAAGCCCACTGGGATTAGTTAAATTAGGCTAAAGACTTGGTTTTTAAACGGGTATTCGGCTTAAGTATTGCCTTTGACGGATAGCTAATTTTAAGGCATGTCGAGGAACTAAGAATCCCCGTCCATAAGCGGGCGGGGAGTGTCAAAATCCGCTCTCCCACTTGAAAAATATATCCTTGAAGGGCTTTATCTGGGTAAAGACAACCGTGTTGAGCCGCCATTTCCGTGCTTGTAACCCAATCACCACTTCCTGACGGGGGGAAAGTTGGATGCGCTGCTTTTCCCCAGTTACTGGGTTTTCAGAGACACTGGTAAAGTAGCTGATCAACCCAAACAAGCCGACTATGAATGCAATTCCTAAACGAAGGATTAGTCTACGCACCGATTATCTCCCAAATTTATCCATAGCAAAATACTATAAGACTATTGTTCTAGAAGATATGATTAATGGTTAGAACCGTTATGATTAGAGCTATCATTTAACAAGTATTACCCTACATTGACCAATCTGTATTAGTCCTGAAAACTTACATAGGTGCGCTTTCCGTATTAAGAATTAAATTCGCCACGGGTCGCACCTCTTGTTTGGCCTAGACACCATCAAGCTATGACCCACCATATTTTAGTTGT
Source organism: Moorena sp. (assembly GCF_982860115.1). Taxonomy (NCBI): domain Bacteria; kingdom Bacillati; phylum Cyanobacteriota; class Cyanophyceae; order Coleofasciculales; family Coleofasciculaceae; genus Moorena; species Moorena sp. The sequence continues at coordinate 29,587 of NZ_CEYLVT010000025.1, read as the reverse complement.
CGAAGATGAAACCAAACTAGCCCAGTTTATTGAACTGGAACTGAAGTACGAAGGTTATCAGGTTAGTGTTGCCTACGATGGCTTAGCTGGTTTGGGAGAAGCGCGGGAATCTAATCCAGATTTAGTAATACTCGACTGGATGCTACCGGGCATATCAGGACCAGAAATTTGCCGACGCCTGCGCAGTACTGGTAATCAGGTGCCGATTATCTTATTAACCGCTAAAGATGAAGTAAGCGATCGCGTTAGTGGTTTAGATGCTGGTGCTGATGACTACGTAGTCAAACCCTTCAGCGTAGAGGAATTATTAGCCAGAGTCCGAGCTCATCTGCGACGCAATCAAACCGAAGACCCCAACATCCTGCAATTTGCCGACTTAAGTTTAAACCATAGCACCCGTGAAGTCTATCGAGGTCAACGATTAATTGAACTGACTGTCAAAGAATTTGATCTACTCGAATATCTCCTTGCCCATCCCCGACAAGTCCTCACCCGAGAGCAAATCCTCGAAAGAGTTTGGGGTTATGACTTTATGGGTGACTCTAATATCATAGAAGTTTACATTCGCTACTTACGCCTGAAGCTAGAAGCCAACAACGAAAACCGTCTAGTCCAAACCGTGCGCGGTGTTGGCTACGTCTTGCGAGATTAGTCCTGAGTGCATCAGTCCACCCCGTCCATCCCTATTTATCAATCCATTGTGTCAAACCAATTACTATAGCGGTTCTGATAGTAATGACGTAAACAGGATTGTTTCCCTGTTCCCTGTTCCCTGTTCCCTGTTCCCTGTTCCCTGTTCCCTGTTCCCTATGTCCTATACCTAATACCCAAAACTCATATGGATGCGGGGATGCAGTTTTGCGCTTACTAACTTACCCCCTTGCAGATGTTCTTCCACAATGACCGGCACATCTTGTGGTTTGACTCGGCAATACCAAGTCTCCTCTGGAACAATCCGCACCGTTGGACCAGAACTACACTGTCCCTGGCAAGTTGTACCAATTACGCTAAACTCAGAAACCTCAGCTTGCTCGAAGGCAGCCAGGATTTCAGCTGAACCGACTGCTAAACAAGACTTATGTTGGCAGACTAAAACACAAGGCTTTTCAGTTTTGGCACTGTCTTGAGTAAAATTTGTTTCCACCTTAAGTTCAGTTAATATTAAGAATTATTACTACTTTCATCATAACCATTGACTTTTATGCATATTTTAATGTCATTATCCCGTAGGATGCCAAATAGCTGTTTTTAGTCCTGAGTCGGTGTTGAGGAAGCACAGTCTCCTGTTATGCACAAATGACCAATGGATAATCACTAATAACTCATGGCTTACCTATCCAATTGAATAATTGAATAGGACAGCAGCTTAAGATTAGAGTAATGACCACACTTTGAACCCAATTGTCCCTGAATCCGTCATGAATCCAAAACTCTTAAACAATCGCTACCGTGTCCTTGAGACTCTAGGTTCGGGTGGGTTCGGTGACACCTTTCTCGCCGAAGATATCCATATGCCCTCAAGACGGCGGTGTGTGATTAAGCAACTTAAGGCATTGGCCCATAATTCTAAAGCTTACAAGCTCGTCCAAGAGCGATTCCAACGAGAAGCAGCTGTTTTAGAAGCCTTAGGGGAAGGACATGACCAGATTCCAAGACTTTATGCCTATTTCTCTGAAGCCGAAAAGTTTTACCTAGTTCAAGAGTGGATTCGAGGAAATACCTTTACAACACAGGTCAGACAGGGAAAAAAATTTACTGAGATTGAAGTTAGGGAACTCCTAATTAGTTTGTTAAAAGTTCTAGAGTATGTCCACTCTCGCCGTATCATTCATCGGGACATTAAACCAGATAACATCATTATCCGCCAACGAGATGGAGTACCAGTTCTGATTGATTTTGGTGCAGTCAAAGAAGCAATGAGTACCGTAGTCACCAACTCTGGCACCCCCCACCCAGCATCAATTATAATTGGCACTCCTGGCTATATGTCTTCGGAACAGTCAGCAGGACACCCAACCTATAGCAGTGATCTCTACAGTTTGGGTCTGACAGCAATTTTTTTGCTAACGGGTAAAATACCACAGCTCTTCCACACAGATGAGAGGACTGGTGAAATTTTATGGCGTGAAGATGCCCCACCCCTTTATTCAAACCTAGGAATAGTGCTCGACAAAGCGATTCGATTCCATCCACGCGATCGCTTTCTTGGTGTCAGACAAATGCTTGATGCTCTGCAATCTGACCCTTCATCACCTACGGTAGCCACAGTTCCAATTTCTCCTGGTGCCCCATCAACAGCCAACAACGGGACGGTAGCCACAGTCCCGATTTCCCCGGGTGACTCACCACCAGCCAACAACGGTTCAGTTTCCACTATTAAAGGCCCAAGTCCCGTCACAGTAAAACAAAACGATAGTTACAAGGCAGTTTTAAAGGGAGGTTTAATCGGAGGGGGTATATTACTGATTGTGGTGGCATTTGCTTCGGGATTCAACAAATTCTTGAATCCCTCTACGACAGTCCCATCCTATGAGCAATCTAAATCAACATCATCCACGACTAAGGAATCACCATACCCAGGCACGTCAAGTTCTCAAGAAGCCCAAGATCAAAAAGCATCATCAAAAGACCCATCAGCAGAAAGTAGTTCATCTTCATCACAGTCCCAGACCAAGGACAAATCACCAGTCACTACACCAGACAATAATTCATCTTCACCAAAGTCCCAGACCAATAACCCATCATACCCATCACAACCAGAAACTAAGGTAACCGATCCGGTCACA